>CAZDYB010000348.1:3082-5215 GCA_964509045.1 uncultured Akkermansia sp. | reverse complement strand
GGGAGCGCGGAATTCATTCCGCATCCCCATGCCTTTCAGGAGCGCGGAATTCATTCCGCATCCCCATGCCGTCCCCACGAACACCGACAGTCTGTCGCCGCCAGCGCGTACGGACCACAGGGGTCCGTGGGACCGCAACAGACCGTTGCCACCCATCCATCCGGTTTTCCGACGGGGCATTGCCCGGATGCGCCCCCATGGTCCCGACCCCGACCCCCGGACTTTGCTCCCGGGCCGAATCATCGCAGCTTCGGCGCCTGTGACGATCGAGCTGATCAATACGGGTTCCGAACTCATGCTGGGCCGGGTGCTGAACACCCATCAGCAATGGATATGCCGCACCCTCGCCGACCGCGGGCGCGTGGTGGATCGGCAGGTGGCCATTTCAGACGCACCCGAAGTATTGGTGGGCGCCGTGCGGGACGCCCTGACCCGCTCCGACTGGGTCATCACCACGGGTGGTCTGGGGCCGACCTGCGATGACCGAACCCGGGAACTGGTCGCCGGCCTCCTGGGTCGAACCCTGGTCCACCATCCGGAAGTCGAGGCGGGCATCCGCGACTGGTTCGAATCCCGGAACCGGCCGGTTCCCCAACGCACCCGGGTGGAATCGCTGGTGCCGGAGGGCGCCGAAGTCCTGACAAACCGGCACGGCACCGCTCCGGGCCTGGCACTCTGGCTGGAACCCAATCCCTTCCGGCCCGGTGGAACCGCCTCCTGGCTGGTGATGCTGCCCGGGCCGCCGCGGGAATTGCGTCCAATGTTCCTGGACGAGGTACTGCCCCGGATGTCAGCCCGGTTCCCGATCCTCGAAGGATTTGCCTGTCGCACGCTCAAGACATCGGGCCTGGGCGAATCCTATATGGAAGAACGCCTGGACGCGCCGTTGCGGGAGTTGGTCGAGGCGGGAATGGATCTGGGATTCTGCGCACGGACCGGCGAGGTGGATGTCCGGTTCGTGGCCCGGGGTGTCCACGCCATGGAAGTGGTCGCGGAGGCCGAACGACGGACCCGCGCGTCGGTCGGGGAACACATCTTCGGCGTGGAGGACGACACCCTGGAACTGGTCCTGGTCCGGGAATTCGCCGCGCGCGGCCTCACCCTGGCTCTGGCCGAATCCTGCACCGGTGGGCACATCGCCAACCGGATTACCAACATCCCAGGTGCCTCGACGGTGCTGAAAGCCGGGGTGGTGAGCTACTCGAATGCCTCAAAGGCATCGATCCTCGGCGTCCCGGAAGAACTGCTGGCACTGCACGGTGCCGTGAGTGAACCCGTGGCACGGGCAATGGCCGAGGGGGCGCGCAAGGTGACGGGAGCGGATTACGGCCTGTCGATCACCGGCATCGCCGGACCGGGCGGCGAAGTGCCGGGAAAACCGGTGGGAACGGTCTACATGGCGGTGTCAGATCCCGAACGGACGGAGGTGGTGCGCCACCTGAACGTGTTCGACCGGGATACCTTCAAGTACGTGACGGCCCAGCAGGCGATGGCCCTCTTGCTGCGCCTCGCCAAAGCCGGAGGGACGGTTCAGTCTGAAGGTCGATCGTGATGACCACGGCCAACAAGGTGACGGCGCTGCGGATCCTGCTGATCCCACCCTTCATCTATTTCATGCTCGAATACCGGGACACCGGCGAGACCTGGGCCCGGGTGACCGGCATGGTCGTGTTCGGCACCGCCGCCCTGCTGGATGGAGTCGACGGATTCATCGCGCGCCGGTTCAACCAGCGCAGTGAACTCGGGGCGATCCTGGATCCCCTGGCGGACAAACTCCTGCTCGTCTCCGCCGTCATCGTGCTCTCCCTCACCAACGCCCATCTCCACACCCTGCCACGCTGGTTCGCGCTTGCGATCCTGTCGCGCGATGTCCTCGCGGTGATCGGGTTGGCCGTGGTTCATTTCACGGTGGGTCGGGTGCGGTTGCGACCGCGCTGGACCGGGAAGACGGCGACGGTCTTGCAGATGGCCACGGTGATCTGGACGCTGCTGCATCTGCCGGTGACCGGTCAGACCTGGTTCGCCGGGGTGGCGGCCTTGCTGACCCTGATCTCGGGACTCCAATACGGCTGGGACGGATTGAAGCGGCTCGGTGAAAGCCCGGAAAGCGCCCCCACCCCCGGCGCCCAGCGG
>CAZDYB010000348.1:0-2982 GCA_964509045.1 uncultured Akkermansia sp. | reverse complement strand
GCACGCGGCGACGCGCCAGGATCGCGCCGCGTGGTTGAATCACCGGATCTGCAGCGCTGCTTTCCCGGCCTCAACGGAATCCGAACGGGTGATTGGTCTTGCCGCAACCGGGGCACCGGCTGCGTTCCACACCCGGATCATCCGTGTAAACCAGACCACAATCCCGGCAGCGGAACACCTCATCGGGATCACGCGGCGGATCGAAAGTCCGACGTCGATGTTCCTCGAACAGGGCGAGGGCACCGATGAGGCCGAGTCCCACGATCATATAGGCGAAGATGAGGTTTTCGGCGGGCATGGGGTGCCTTCAACGGACGGTGGGCTGGGTGCTCCAATGGACCAGCACCGTTCCCCAGGACAGGTGATCGGCGCCGAACTCCGGCTTTGCCAAAGCGCTGGGATCCGGCTTGAACAACGCCTTCGAGAGCATGCCACGCGCCGCTTCGTCGGCCTCACGGGATCCACTCGACTCGGCCACTTCGATCAGGATCACCCAGCCCTGCGGATTCACCGCCAGGTTCAGCCGCGTGCTGCCCAACTGCTCGGTTCCCGGCCAGGGCCGCGTCTCCGGCGCAGTCTGCCAGGCCCGCCCCACCAACCCACCAGTCACCTCCACCAGCGTGTTGGTCGGGGCAAGATTCCGCACCCCGGACTTCGGAAAGGCGGGTCGGGTGGAATCCGAAGGGGTCGTCCCCACCACAGCAGGCACGGTCCGGATGCCCGACCAGGCAACCGGATTGGTGAGCCAACGCGTCGGTTCACGCCATTCCGCCGAACGATAGCGCGGTGGCGGCAACGTGCTGACCGCCACCTTCTGGAAGGCGTCGAGGGGGTCGCGTCCAAAGGTGTCGAGCCGCGATTGGGGAACCCCGGCAAAAGCTTCAGCCACCAGGGCCGGATCCCAGACAAGCCAGGCCTCCAGCGCGGCAGGGGCAGTCCGGGTGATGGATGCCGGCACCTTGCCCAGACGACTGACCACCACGGCCTGGACCATGGTCAACGCCAGCGCGCCCAGCACGAGCCGCGCAGGCGTCCAACCCAAGGCTGGTGGATGGGAATTCACGGCTGGGTGCGCCCGACGAAAAAGATCCGATCCAGCCCGGCCCGACGGGCAAGATCACCCACCCGGATCACCTGGGCGTGGGTCACCGAGGCATCGGCATGGACCAGGACCACGGGAGATTCCACCAGGCGCGCGCGCCTTTCCTCAAGGCGTCGGACGATGTCCGATTCAGGAACGTACTGGTTGTCGAGGTAGAGCCGGCCCTGGCGGTCGAGGGCGAGCAGCACACGGGGTTGTGCGGAATCGAGCCGCATGCCGTCGGTGACGGCGGGCAGTTCAACTGCCACGCCCGGGGGCAACACGAGATAGGATCCGAACAGCATGAAGAAGCACAGCGGGAACAGGACGCACAGGAAGGGTACGGCGTCCCACTGCCCCTTCAGGATCCGGGCGGTCCGGGGAAACTTCATGACTTGCGGGACGAAACGTTGTCGGTGACCAGGCGGATGGCCTCGGCACTGGCCTTCTCCATGTCGAGGGCGATGGTGTTCACCTGGCCGACCAGGAAATTGTAGGCGGTCTGGCTGACGATGGCGATGGCGAGGCCGCCGGCCGCGGAGTAGAGGGCCTGCCAGAGGTGATGGAACAGGCTGGCCGATCCGGCGAACCCGCCGCTTTGCTGGAGGTCCTGGAACACCCCGATGAACCCGAACAGCGTCCCCAGCAGGCCGATCATCGGGGCAATCTGTCCAATGGTGGCCAGGACATTCAACCGGGCTTCAAGCCGGGGCACCTCCGACATCCCCACTTCTTCCATCGCTTCGATCACCCGTTCCCGGCCGCCATCCCGGGCCAGCACCGCCGCCTTCACCAGGCGCGCCACCGGCCCCGGCGTGGCATCACAGATCGAGACCGCCTCCACCACGTTGTCCCGCCGGAGCACGTTTCGAACCCCGGCCAGGAACTCCGCCAGGTTGATCCGTTCCCGATGATAAACAAGGTACCGGTCCAGGATCACGATCAGCATCGTCCCACTCACCGCCAACAACGGCAGGAGCATGATCCCGAATCGACCCAGGAATCCCGGCGTGCCCGGGATCGTTGTTCCCGGGCTCACCGAATTGGTCACTTCCGCCAGCAGCGCCACCACAGACATGCGTCGGTTATAGTCGTGGCCCCTGCGCCGGCCCATCGGATTCTGCGGCGCGAAGGTGAAGACAATCGGCCGCTCCATTCCCAATCACCAGACTGGGGGTTCAGCCCAACGCTCCAACCGCGGTGGGTAAACGGAGCCGCCAGGAACCAGCTCCTCCGACACGCCTTCAACGCCGTTGCGTCGTCACGGGCCAGTCATCCGTCCGAAAGGGCGAAGCCGGCAGGCCCACGCCATTCGACAGGTTCAACACCGGGTAATCCGCCCAGCCATGCCGGACCGCCACCGGCTTCGGCACCGCCGCCGAAGACACCACCACCTGGTTCCCACCCCGGATGACGGCATCCGCCCAATGCCACTTCCCATCCGCCCCGGCGATGGCGAATCCGGTGGGCGCACCGCCATCCAAAGTCTTGAGTCCGCCATGGGTCTCGCTGAAGACCAGTGTGATCCGGTCCCCGCCAACGATCCTGGAACTCAGCACAGGGCCCTGGGCCGGAACCTTGCGCCCATAGGCGATCTTCTGGGCCAGCAACGCCAGGCGCGCGCCGACCGGCTGTTTCTTCGTCGGATGGATGTCATCCTTGTCCCCCACATCGGTGATCACCGCCACGCCCACCTTCGGGAGTCGTGTGGCCACATGGTTCTGCGCCTCCCGCAACTCCGCCCAGTCGCTGTCACCCGGAGTCTTCGTGATTTCCTCGATCGACCGCTTCTTGTTGCGATCCCAGGGCGCCAACTGCACGGCCAGGAAGGGAAAGTCCTGACCAAAGGCCCTGCGCCAATCCAGGATCATGTCCGCGAACAGGTCGCGGTATTGCCAGGC
>CAZDYB010000347.1:0-5225 GCA_964509045.1 uncultured Akkermansia sp. | reverse complement strand
CAGAGGGTGGTGACGAAAAGCTTTCCCGCTCCCGGGCGGTCCGGGCGGGCTTGCGCCGGGTCCAATCCATCCGCGTTGTCCGAAGCATCCTGCATGAGGTTGTTGGTGGGCTCTGATCCAAGCGGATCTCAGCCGTCCCGGAGGAACCATTGCCACCAGCGACTCATTGGCTCTGCTCGCCTCGATGAGGAGTTCGATATCGCCGGTCAGCCGGGGAAAGCCCGCCTCGATCAAGGCGAAACCTCCGACCACGATGTAACGTGCACCGAGTCGGTTGAGTTCCGCACAAAGCCGACTCAGGTCGGTTCGACGCGGTGCGCGCGGGCCTTGTTCCGGGCGGCGATCAGGATGTGGTTCTCCGTCCATGCATGGGCCTCCTCGTGGGTGTGGAATCGGTAAACACCCCTGGGAAAGGGGAGACGTGGCATCAGGCTTTCCGCGGCATCCACCAGACGGTCGTAATCCTCCGGGCTGGAATGACGGCGACCCACGGTTTTGCCGGGCTGTTCCTGAAGGTTGATGATCCCGCCCATGGGCGGGATCGTACCTTGGGGCGGGTGAGGCCACAAAGACGGTGGGGGATGGGATGTCCGGCTTGAGGCAATGACCGGATGGAATGCGTGCCGAATTGGATGGGCTTCATCGGGATCCCACGTCCCGGATCACCTGTTGCAACGTGGCGTCATCCATCTCGATGAGATGGGAGCGATCCGGGAACCGGCCTTCGTTGACGTCGGCGATGTATTCGGAGAAGGCGGCGATGCGTTCCTGCTGGAGGCGGCGATGTTCGGCGAGGAAGTTGCGGTAGGCCTTGGCGTGGCGCGGAGGGCGTTCCTCGTAATCGCCGAGGATGTCGTCGGAGAACAGGAACTGGGTGTCGCAGCCGCTGCCGGATCCGAGCGACATGAGGAGCATGCGGGTCTGGGAGGAGAGGAAACGGGCGAGGTTGTGGGGCACGCATTCGAGTTCCGCAGCGTAGGCGCCGGCGTCCTCCAGGGTCTTCATCTGTTCGTGCAGGAGCCGGGCTTCAGCTGCGGTCTTGCCGATGGCGCGGTAACCGGTCCAGGTGACGTGACGTGGAACCAGTCCCAGATGACCGACCACGGGCAGGCCTTCGCGCGCCATGGCTTCGATGATGAAGGGGCTGGCCGAGCAATAGACCGAGCTGGCGCCGGCATCGAGGGCGCGGAATCCGATGCGGATGGCTTCCTCACCCGAGGCCATGCCGTGGGGTGTGGCGGCGGAGAGGAAGCTGTCGGGGGCAGCCTCGACCAGGCGTGGCAGGCGTGCCTGGGATTCGGGGGAATCGAAGCTGCAACTCATGATGTCCACGCCGGCGGCGGCCGCGGCGGCGGCTTCCTCCGGGGACTTCACATGGATGTGGGTGAGACAGCGTTTGCCCTTGAGCTGTTGGAGGTCGTGGACGGTGTACTTCTTGCGGGGACGCAGCATCGGACCAGCGTTTGCGAAGGGAACGGCGGGTTCAATCGCGAATCCAGTCCGGCGTGATGATGTGATGATGCCGGGTCAACGAGGGCCCCGAAGCAACGGCCGGAGCAGCCAGGCAAGGCGCATGGCCTGGGCGAGACCGAACAGGGCCCACACATGGAAGGCCAGGCCGATCCATTCCTGGGCGATGAGACAGAGGATGGTGTCGAGGAGGTAGACGCTGATTCCGACGGCGAAGGCCCAGATGTGGGCCTTGTGGGCAAAGATGCCGCACACCACGAACAGGGCGATGAGGAGGACGTCGAGGAGGATGGCGACGCCCCGTGCATTGCTGTTCTCGCCCAGGGCATTGAAGACATCCACCAGCGCAGTGCCGACCACGAAGCGCACGTTGCTGCCGGCCATCCAGGCTCCGGCGTTCACTGCGGTCAGTCCGGCGATCCAATAGAACCAGCTCGCGCCGGACTTGAGCACCGACAGATCGGGAGCCGGTGCCGTCTGGGAGTCAGTGCCGGGGTTGGATGGGATTGGCGTGGGGGGAGGGATTGAGGGCGGCATTCCCGGATTCGGGAACCGGATCTCGGAATAACTGCCGGCCGGTTGCCAGTTTCCGAGATCGCTCCGGGTCATCGGAGTCTCGGGACTGATCCGGCCTTCACCGATCCAGGTCTGGATCTCGGGCAGTGGGTACGGACCGTAGATCTGACCGTCGTGGGCGCGGATCGAGTAGGTGACTTCCATGGGGAGGGTTGGCGAAGGTGCGGTTCAACAGTGGAATTGCCTGAACCGGGGGACTGACTCAATGCGGAATTCGCGGCGGACCGGATCAGTCGACAACGGGGCGTGAGATCGTACGCACCCGTACTAAATGTTTGCCTGAGGTCGGTGGGAGGAGCATGGTGCCCGGCATCGTGAAGGTCGCCCTCCCATGAAGAACACACCCTTATTCCGTGCTGCCCTGTGTCTCCTGACGGGACTTTCCCTGGCCCACGCCGCTCCGGTCTCCGGTTGGCTGAGCTGGCGGGGGCCCACCCAGAATTCAGTGTCTGCCGAGAAGGGGTTGCCGGCGAAGATCGAGGCGGGCGATGCAGCCTGGACAGCCGATTTTCCCGGACAGAGCACGCCGGCCATCGCGGGGGGGCGCCTGTACATCAATGGTTACCTGGGTGAAGGCGCGGAATTGCAGGAAGCGGTCCGCTGCTACGACGCGGCGACCGGTCGGATGATCTGGGAACATCGGGAATCCGACTTCCTCTCCGACACCATCTATCTGCGGTATGCGACGTCCTCGCCGACGGTGGATGGGGAGACGGGCAATGTTTATGTGCAGTTCGCGCAGGGGTTGATGTGTGCGTTTGATCCGGAGGGGAAGTTGCTGTGGCGGCATTCGATGATGGAGGAGTTCGGTCGGTTGACCTTTCCGAACGCCCGGACGGCTTCGCCGGTGGTGGATCGGGAGTTGGTGATCACCCGGGGCATCACGAGTTCGTGGGGAGCGCATGGGGCGGCGGGTGACCGGTTTTATGCCTTCGACAAGTTGACGGGGGAACTGGTGTGGAGTGCGGCGCCTGGAGCGCGTCCGCAGGACAACACGTTTTCCAATCCCTACCTGGATTTCTGGGGTGGCAAGCGCGTGCTGTACAGCGCCGGCGGTGACAGCACGTTGCTGGCCCTGAACGCCCGCACGGGGGAACCCCTGTGGCGCTTTTCCTTCGCCAAAGCCGGAGCGAAGGGTGGCATCAATGCATCGCTGGTCCGCCACAAGGACAACCTCATCTCCACCCATGAATCCGAGAACCTGGACTCGTCGGAGATCGGGCGCATGGCTGCATTCCGGATCCCGCGGCCGGACGAAGTGAAGCCGACCAATTCGGTCACGCCGCATGTGTTTCCGCCGCGGACCTTTGAGCAGTGGCGCAATGGCGTGGGATCGCTTTCGAGTTCCCCTGTGGTGGTGGGTGACCGGATCTATGAGGTGAACGGAACGGGTGAACTCTGTGCGGTGGACGCGCTGACGGGCAAGGTGCTCTGGAAGCGCAAGGTGGGGATTGAGCAACGGCAGAGCACTCCCTTCCACGCGGACGGACTTCTCTATATCGCGATGTACGTGTCGAAGGGTGATTCCGCGCAGGATCCGGATTCCGTGTCGAACGGCGACCTGGTGGTCTTGCGGCCGGGCGAGGACGGAGCGGAGGAATTGAGCCGGACACAGTTGGTTGGACGATGCTATGGATCGCCGGTGGGATATGGCGGGCGGTTGTATGTGCAGACGGACAAGAGGCTTTATGCATTTGGCAAGGGGGGCGGCACGCCTCCGACTCCGGTGACGGTGGCGTGGCCGAAGCCGGGACCGGCGACCCAGTTGCAGATCATTCCCTATGAGTTCCTGATCCGACCGGGCCAGACCCAGACATTCCGGGTGAGGGCCCTGGATGCAAACGGGTTCACGGTGGAGGAATCGGTGGATCCGAAGGGATTGAAGTGGGAGGCCTATGTGCCGCCGACGGCGTTGGTGAGGGCCTATGCCAGTGCGCGGTTCGACACCCAGGGTCGGTTGGTGGCCGAGGCCTCGACGGTGGCGAGTGCCGGTCAGTTCAAGGCGACGTTGAAGCGTCCGGATGGCAGCGAGTGGGTGGGCTATGTCAAGGGACGCATCCTTCCGGCGCCGCCATTGAAGTTTGATTTCCAGCAGTTCGCGATGACCAACAAGACGACGAACACCATGGAACCCGTGACGGATTTTGCCTATCCGCCCTTGTCATGGAATTCGGCGCGGTTCCGGTTCGAGGTCCGGTCGAAGCCGATGGCCGGGGTGGAAACGAACCAGGCGTTGGTCAAGACGATCGAAAACAAACTGTTCCAGCGTGGCCAGGTGTTCTTCGGGTTCCCTACCCTTTCCAATTATACGATCCAGGCCGACGTCCTGAGCGAGGGCAACCGGCGGAAGATGTCCGAGGTGGGGGTGATCAACCAGCGCTATGCGGTGATCCTCAAGGGCAACTCCCAGGAGATCGAGATCAACTCCAACCAGGAACGAATCAAGTTGAGCGCCCCGTTCAAGTGGGTTCCGAACGAATGGTACACCCTCCAGGCGCGGGTCGACATGCAGCCTGACGGCACCGCGATCGTCCGAGGCAAGGCTTGGAAGAAGGGTGATCCCGAGCCGGACAAGTGGTTGGTGGAGTTCACCCATCACCATGGCCATAGGAATGGTTCCCCCGGCTTGTTCGGCTTTGCCCCCCAGGAACAGAGGGTGGCCATCGACAACATTCTCGTGATTCCAAACTGATGCTGCTGCGACTCCGAACAATTCCCACATCCACTGAATCTGACTGCTGATGAAACTGATTCCGATCCTGACCGCGACCGTGATTGCGGCGTCTGTGACGACCCAAGCCCAGGAATGGCCCCAGTGGGGCGGCAATGATCCGGGTCGCAACATGTATTCGCCGGCCAAGGGCCTCCCGGATTCATTTGAACCGGGCAAGCTCAAGTCCGGGACCGAGGAGATCGACCTGTCCACCACACAGAATGTGAAGTGGGCGGTCAAGCTGGGCTCCCAGACCTATGGCAACCCCGTGGTTTCGGGCGGCAAGGTGTTTGTCGGCACCAACAACGAATCGCCCCGCGACAAGGCCCATGTGGGTGATCGTTCGATCCTGCTGGTGTTTGACGAGAAGACGGGGGAGTTCCTGTGGCAGTTGGTGGTGCCGAAACTGAAGTCGGGCAAGGTGAACGACTGGGAGTGTCTGGGCCTGCTGTCGTCTCCAACCGTC
>CAZDYB010000346.1:0-5242 GCA_964509045.1 uncultured Akkermansia sp. | reverse complement strand
CCCGCGTGAACTGGCACCTTGCCCGCATCGCGCCAAATACCGAAAAGCCATCACTCCCGTGCAACATCACGTCGAGAATGACGAGGTCGTAGTCATGGTCACGGATCATCAGCAACGCCTGGTCTCCGTCCCCGGCCACATCCACCGCATAGGACTGCTGTCGCAACCCCCGTTCAAGAAGGCGCGCCACCTTCGGTTCGTCCTCAACCACCAGGATGCGCATGACTCCCGGACTTATGCGCCGACCCGTCCAAGTCCACGATCAAATACCACCCCCTCACCACAGATTCCATCACACCTCCACCGTCTCGCCCGTCGCCAGAAAATGCAGCCACCGTCCGGTCACCGGCTTCCCATGGATCCGTGCCAGCGCCAACGCATAGACCGCCAACTGCGGTCGGTAGCCCAGCGCCTTCTCCCGGGTCACCGCTCCCGGCCCAACCCGGTCGGTCTTGAAATCCAGGATCCAGATTTCATCCGGTCCAATCACCGCAAGATCCACCACCCCCTGCGCCACCACGAACTCTTCCACACCCAACCCCTCCCCAACCTGGAACCCCAACGCACCCAGGTCCGCACCCGTCAACCGCGCCGTGAACGGCACTTCCCGCCGCACCTGTCCCGCCCGCTCCCGGATCCGCTGACCCAACTCCGTCCCCCAGAACCGCACCACCGCCTCCAGATCCACCAACGCCCCTTCCTCAACCCCCATCCAGCCCGTCTTCACCATCCGCTCCAGTTCACCCCGGATTCCCTCCATCGTTCCCGCCTGATCCAACCCAACCCCTTCCATGAATCGATGATGCGCCATGCCCCTTTCCACCGCCGTTCCATCCCGCGGATCCGATTCCCCATGTCGACTCCGTTGGCTGCGTCGGACGATGTCGATGCCATCCGGATCCTCGGCCATGCGTCAACGCAGACCGGTTGCGGTGACCTTGGCGGGTTCCCGGGTCGCCGCCTGATGCGGGTAATCCAACGAATCGTTCCCGGATGAAACCAACCCAGTCTTCCCGGCTGCCACCCAGACCTCCGGTTGCTGCGGCAATTCCCGCCACAACTTCCACTCAAACCCGTCGCCCTGCCCCGCGTCCCCCATTCCCCATCCGCTGCCCGCCCGATCCGCCAGCACCGGTCCCAGCCAATCCATCGGCGAGGTCGCCCCCTCGATGTCCGCCACCGCGAGCGGTTGATCCGATGCCGAACGCGAACCCGTCTCCAGCCAACGTTCCAACACCGCCTTCTCCGAAGCCGATCCCACCATCACCAGATGATCCGCCGCACGGGTCAATGCCACGTACAACAACCGCAACTCCTCCCCCAACAACTCCCGACGCAACCGCCGCTGCGCCACCCACAACGGAAGGCTCGGATAGCGTCGTCCCCCCTCCTCCATCACCAACGGACACAACCCATACCCGTCATCCCGCACCACCCGCGACGTCGTCAGGTCGCGCATCTGGAACCGCATCCCCAACCCCGACACCGCCACCACCGGAAACTCCAGTCCCTTGCTCCGATGCACCGTCATCAAACGCACCGCAGACCCAGGGTCGCCCCCGGCCGGTTCAGTCCGATCCTCTTCCTCCTCATTCTCCAGCCACACCAGGAACCGATACAACCCGCCGCGCGACCCCCGATCAAAGCGCCGCGCCATTTCCAGAAATCGCCGGACGTTCGCCACCGCCACCCCGCCGTCCCCGGCCCGCGCCGCCCACGCCTCATAACCCGTCGCGTCCAACGCCGTTTCCAACGCCACCGCCGCCCCTTCCCGGATCGCCACCTGTCGCCAGGCCGCATGCTGCGCCAGGAATAGGTCCACCCGATCCCACGCCTCCCCGATCCCCTCCCCCAGTCCCGTCGCAACCTCCCGTCCCTCCCGATGAAACCGCATCAGCCGGGTCCACCAATCCATCCGTCGTTCCCCCATGCTGCGGATTGCCACCAGCACATTCACATCACCCAACCCCACCAATGGCGAACGCAGCACCGCCAGCAGCGGGATGTCCTGCAAGGGATTGTCCAACACCCGCAACAGGTTCCTGAGATCCGCCACCACCGGCACCTCGAAGAACCCCGCCTGCCGCGCCATCAACGGAATCCCCGCCGCCCGAAACTCCGCCGCATAATCCGCCGCACGTCCCCGCTCCGACCGCAGCAACACCGCCATGTCCGACCACTCCACCGGTCGCATCCGGCCCAGACCCCGATCCCACACCGGCAATCCCTGCTCCTTCAACTCCCGGAATCGCGCCGCCACCAACCGCGCCTCGGCCGCCGCCGTCGACAACGGAAGGCCTTGGGCATCGCCCTGCTCTTCTTCTTCACCCGATCCCGCCGTACCCCGCGTCACCACCCGCACCTGGAAATCCACCCGCGGTCCCGGATCCGATCCCGTCGCCAACGCCACCCGTTCTGCTGCGGCGCCAAACTGAAGCTCGGCATCGGGACCGTACCCGACCCCTCCGACCTCTTCGCGCAGCAACCGACGACACACGCCATTCACAAACCCCAGCAACGACTCCGCCGAACGGAAATTGCCGGTCAACGGGATCACCCGGCCTTCACCCCCGGGAATCGACCAACGCCGCGCCGTCTCCTGGAACAGTCGCGGATCCGCCAGGCGAAACCGGTAGATGCTCTGCTTCACGTCCCCCACCAGGAACCGGTTGCCCATGGCTCCAGCGCGGCTCACCGCCCTCAGGATCGCCTCCTGCGCCGCATTGAGATCCTGACATTCATCCACCACCACCATCTCGTATCGCGCCCGGCAGACCTCCGACACCGCTGTCCCCCGGCGCACCAACAGTTCCAACGCCCACTGTTCCAGATCCGAAAAGTCGACGCCCGACCGCAACCGCTTCTCCTGCTGGAACGATTCCCCAAACCCACGAACCACCCGCAGCAACTCCCGCATCGCACCCCGGCATCGGTCCCAGTCTTCCTGCACCGGCTCCGCTCCATCCGCGCGCCGGGCCAGGGACCGCAGGAATTCCGCTTCCCCGAAGAACTCCTCCAACGGCGCCTTCTCCACCGTCTTCTTTCGCGGCGTGTATTCGGTCGGATCTTCCACCAACGAATCCAACAACCCCCACCGCAACTCTTCCCCCGCACCCTCCAACGCCTGCAACACTCCCAGGCGCCGCTCCACCAAACGGTTGGTCATCCGATGCTGCTCCAGCCGTCGCCCCCAGTCCTTCGCCCAGGCCGTCACCGATTCCCGATGCCACTTCCTCCACCCGACTGCGTCGGGCTCCGACCAGAACCCTTCCTGCTGCGTCAACCAACGCTCCGGATCTTCCAGGGTCCTCGCATGGTACCATATCTCCCGCACCGTCCCCCACAACGAGCCCAGGCTGGAATCAAACCAACCCTCCACCAACCCACGGAAGGCACGGCCCGCATCGCCCTCGTCCGAAAGCCAGCCTTCCACCCGACGCGCCCAGACCGCCCGCGCCAGGCGTCCCGCCTCGACCTCATCCAGGACCGCAACCTGGGGTTCAAGTCCCACCTCCATCCCATGCTCGCGCAACAGGCCGAGGCAGAACGCATGCAACGTCCCGATCGATGCCAACTCCAGTCGCGCCAACTGTTCCGCCCATAATCCTTCTCCCGACCCGGTCAACTCTTCCAGGCGCTGTCGCAAACGCGACCGCATCTCCGCCGCCGCCGCCTCGGTGAAGGTCACCATCAACAACCGGTCCGCCGACACCGGTTGATCCTGTCGCGCCAACCGATCCGCCACCCGCGCCACCAACGTGGACGTCTTGCCCGTGCCGGCACCGGCCATCACCAGCACGTTGCCCTCGGCCGCAATGGCCAGCTTCTGTTGTTCGGTGGGAGCCATGACGGCAGTGACCGGCGGGCGTTGATCCGTGGGTGATGGTCAGGTGGTCGGGGTCGTGTCGGAATCCGCGACGCGCCGCAGCCATTCCCAGGTGTAGAGGCCGGTGCTGTGACCGTCTTTCCACACCGGTTGCACCGCATAACCACCCACCGGATTCAACCGCTGGATCTCGAAGGCACCCGGTCGATACGGCCGTTCCGGCGCCTTGTAGACCTTGCCGAAGATGTCCTTTTCACCCAGACAGGCGGCACAGGGACAGAAGCGGCGCAGGGTCTCCAGACGCACAAAGTGTTCCGATCCATCCGCCCACTTCACCGCCAATTCCTGACCCACCACCTGCATGTCCACCGGTTGCATGGAACCACTCTGACCCCGCCCGCCACCCAAGGCCAAGCCCGCCCATCGACTTCCCGTCACCCGACCAGTAAAACCCGGCAATCCGGCCCACCTGTCCCCAGGCGAACCACCCGATCCTCCCGGGGCAACACCCGTGCTCCCGCCCTCGCCCGCCTCGTGCCTTCGTGTGGGAACCTTCGCAAGCCGGCCCAAAAAACCACTAGCTCTCCACCACCACTCCACCCAGAGCCGCCACCTGCTTTTCCAAAGCCCTCACCCGCTTCATCAATTCCGGCAATTGCTGCATCCCCACCCATTGCCGCTTCATCCGGCCATCGGGTTGGGCCGGGATTCCCACCACCGTCTCCCCATCCGGCACGTCGCGCATCACGCCCGACTTCGCTCCCACTCGCGCCTGTGTTCCCAGCTTGAGATGGTCGGCAATACCCGCCTGCGAAGCCACGACGCAGTAATCCCCCAGCCGGGTGCTCCCACCGAATCCAACCTGACCCAGGATCAGGCAGTGTTTGCCCACCGCCACGTTGTGGGCCACGTGGACCAGGTTGTCGATCTTGGTGCCTTCACCGATCACCGTCGGCCCCATCACTCCACGATCAATCGCCGCATTCGACCCGATCTCGACATCGTTGCCGATCACCACATTCCCCAGGTGCAGGATCTTCCGATGCTTTCCCTCGTCCAGGACGTAGCCGTAGCCATCCGACCCGATCACCGACCCGGCATGGATGGCGACCCGATGTCCGACCTGGGTCCGGGGATAGAGCACGACGTTTGGCAGCAGTTGGACGTCTTCGCCAAGACGCGAGCCCTGCCCGATGTGGTTGCCACCGTGGAGATGGGAACGGGCACCGATCTGGGCTCCGGCACCGATGACACAACCGGGACCAATGCAGGCGGTGGGATCAATGACGGCAGAGGAATGGACGGAAGCGGTGGGATGAACGGAACCCACCACAGGTTCGGGCGGAAAGAAGAGGGGCAGCAGGCGGGCCATGGCGACCCTGGGCTGGGCGACCCGGATCAGGGTCTTGACTGAGG
>CAZDYB010000345.1:0-5261 GCA_964509045.1 uncultured Akkermansia sp. | reverse complement strand
TGAGATGGGGTGCGGGGGGGAGCTGGACGGGGAGGGAGGTCCAGGAGAGGTCTGAGGGGGAGACGGGTTTGCGTTGGGATGATTTCCAGGCGTCGGTCATGCCGGAGGCGAGGCGTTGGGCGAGAAGGGAGCGATTGGTGGTGGAGCCGTCATTGTATTTTCCTGCGCCGATGTTCCCGCCGGCGCCATTGAAGTGGATGTGCAGGGTGCCGGGCAGGGACTGATCCCGGAGGAAACGGGCGATGCCGGGGAAATCCGGATTGGCGATGCCGGTGCGGTAATAGCTTTGGGGATGGGTGGCGTAGTAGCTGAGCACGGCGATGGGGGAGTCGTTCTCCCAGAGAGAAATGGCGATGACAAACGGGTCGATGATGCCTTCGGGGGCAGCGCGGAGGTCGGGATCCTTGCTGGATGTGTAGCGGACGGCGCGGACCTTGCCGTGGGCATCCGGAATACGCCGGTTGGAAGCGACCTCGTGGACCTGGGCACGTCCCCAGCCCACGTGGGTCCAAGGACGGAAACGATTGGTGAGGGAACGAACGGCGATGGCGGCCCGGGTCATGGCCGGGGCGGTGATGGCGGCATCGAAGCAGCCGGGAGCGATGTCCCGTGAGGAGAGGACCCGATGGGCGGTGAGGTCGGCAACCTGGGCGTCGTGCTGGTGGACGGCGTGCAGGGCGACCCGGTCGCGTCGGGTGCCGGCGGCGGCGGCGAGGAGGTCGCGAAAATGGTCGTGGGATTCATTGGCGACGCCGAGCCAATCGATGGCGCAGAGGACGATGGGATCACCGGAACCGCGGATGACGATCCCGCGGCAGCGCAGGGAGAGTTCGCCGGAACCGAGCATGGGATCGTAGGCGAGACTGGAGCCGGTACTGGGATTGGCATCGGAATCGAAGGTGGCGACCTCGAGTTGGGCGAGGACTTGAAACCCGGAAAAGAGGCAGGCCAGCCAGGTGGCGAGGACGGGACGGCGGGTGGACATGGGATGAGATTACTGGAAAGTCTGATTGAACCCCATCCGCGGGTCAGGGGATGCGGAGCGCAAGAGCCAGGGTTTGTTTATCCGCAGATTTCGCCGATTTCGCAGATGGAGAGGTGTTTGAAGGAGTTCTGTTCGGACGGCTGGATGGTTGCCCCTGGATGGACTGCATCAGTTGGGGAGGGACCATTGGATGGGAGCATCGGTGGTGCTGACGGAATCCCGGATGGCTTCGCGGAAGCGGGCCGAGGTGACCTGCTGCACGGAGCCGTCACCGAGGAGGATGTTGCCAGCGCCGTCGTGGGTGCGGGCGGTGAACCCGAAGTTACGGGTGGCGGCATTGACCGGGAACGTATCGGCGGTGGGGACGAGGATCTGGTAGCTGCCGGTGGGGCCGAGGGGACCCTGGTTGGCGCCCCCGTTACGGAGGATGTTTGGCGCCGCGGCTGAGGTGTCAGGGGTCAGATTGCGATCACCACCAAGGATGGTCTGGGGGTTTTCTTCGGAAGCATCGAGACCCACGAAGTAGGAGACGAAGCGATTGCCTGCAGCGGTGGGGGTGAGTCGGGGGAAGGAGAGCCAGTTTGAGGCCTTGACGCGGGGGATGTCAGCCGGGGTGCCCGGTTGGATGCCGTCGGCAGGGCAAAGGATGATCTCGGGAGTGGAGAGCTCGTTCGAGACGGCGACGAAGTGCTGCCAGGCGAACGCGCCTTGGATGGCGGTACTGAGCTGATTGGTGGGATTCAATGCCCAGGGAAAGGAACCGTTGTTGTCGGTGGCGAAGATACGATAGGCGAGACCGATGTTTTTCAGTCGGCCGACGCACCTGATCCTACTGGCCTTGACCTTGGCGCCGCTGACTGGACGCAGGAACATCCCGATCAGGACGGCGAGGATGACCAGAACGACAAGCAGTTCGATCAGGGTGAAGCCGTTGGGACGCTTGGAAGGGAGGGAACGCATGGTGTCCAGGGCTCCGGACCGAGCGTGGGACATTTCACAAGGGTGTTCCGAATGCCTGGCAAACAGACCGGGACCAGGAGGAAAGGTGCCGGAATTCTGGATACCGGAGATCCTGGCAACGGCAGCAGGATGGCGAGACACGAAAAAGGGGCGCCCGAAGGCGCCCCTTGAATCAGACCCTGAAGATCAACTGAACTGGATCAGTTGGGGAGGGACCATTGGATGGCGGTGCCGGTGGTGGCAACGGAATCCCGGACGGCCTCACGGAAGCGGGCCGAGGTGACCTGCTGCACGGAGCCGTCACCGAGGAGGATGTTGCCAGCGCCGTCGTGGGTGCGGGCGGTGAACCCGAAGTTACGGGTGGCGGCATTGACCGGGAACGTATCGGCGGTGGGGACGAGGATCTGGTAGCTGCCGGTGGGGCCGAGGGGACCCTGGTTGGCGCCCCCGTTACGGATGATGTTGGGCGTGGCGACGGAGGTGTCCGCGGAGAGATTGCGATCACCACCGAGGATGGTCTGGGGATTCTCTTCGGAGGCATCGAGACCCACGAAGTAGGAAACATGGCGGTTACCCACAGCGGTGGGGGTGATACGGGGGAAGGCGAGCCAGTTGGTGGCCTCGACGCGGGCGACGTCAGCCGGGGTGCCCGGTTGGACGCCGTCCGAGGGGCAGAGGATGATCTTGGGAGTGGACAGCTCGTTCGAGACGGCAACGAAGTGTTGCCAGCAGAATGCGCCGGTGCGGGCGGAGCCGCCCTGGTTGGTGTCGAGCGTCCAGGGGAAGGCGCCGTTGTTGTCGGTGGCGAAGATACGATAGGCGAGGCCGATGTTCTTCTCGTTGTTCACGCACTTGATCCGTTGAGCCTTGGCCTTGGCCTTGGCCAAAGCGGGCAAAAGCATGCCTGCAAGGATCGCGATGATGGCGATCACGACGAGCAGCTCGATCAGCGTGAACGCGCTCCGACGCTGAGAATGGAGACGATTCATAAGGTTTTAGTGATTTAACGGGCTTAACGCGGCGCGACTTTTAGGGAGCCATCCCTAGGTGTCAACGCCTTTTCCCCAGTGACTAAGCACTCGCAATGCCAGCTGGGGCACCAGCCCGGGTGAAGCCTTTGAAAAGCCACGGAACGGACGCGGAAAACCGATGGTTGGAGCGATGCGCAATGGGCAAAAAGAACCATGCCGAAGGGGGTTGAATCAGGATTCATGGGAAGTATGAATGTATAAAAGGTTGATGATCAAAGGCATGACATGAGTGTTCGAAGGCGTGGCATCCCTGTTGCTCACGGTGGATCGAACCGTCGGACATGTTGTCCGGTGGACGGGTATCCCTGATCCGGCAGGGAAGTACTCCGAGGAGGAAGCACCGGTCGGAGCGCTGTGCATGAAGAGAATCGAAGCGGTCATCAAGCCGTTCAAACTGGAAGAGGTGAAGGACGCACTTCACGACGTCGGCATCGAGGGAATGACGGTGAGTGAAGTGAAGGGTTTCGGGCGGCAGAAAGGCCACACCGAGATCTATCGCGGGAGTGAGTACACCGTGGATTTCCTGCCGAAGATCAAGATCGAGCTGGTGGTGACGGATGCCAAGCTGGCTGAGGCGACCCAGGCGATCGTGAAGGCGGCGAAGACGGGGAAGATCGGGGACGGGAAGATCTTCGTCTCAACAATCGACGAGGCGATCCGGATCCGTACCGAGGAGAAGGGGGATGCGGCGGTGTGAGTCGGAGTCGAAAAACCAACCAACAAGAAACCTGATATGAATCGATTCATGAAAACTGCAGCCATGCTGCTGGGCCTGATGGCCGTGAGCTGGGCGGGAATGGCCCAGGAAGCGGCTGGAGCGGTGGCAGCGGCTGCTGAAGCGGCTGCTGAAGCGCCCAAATACAAGGACCTGGCTGCCTTTGCGGAGTCTCCGGGTTATACCCTTTTCACGGCCAACAACATCTGGATGATGCTGGCGACGGCGTTGGTGTTCATCATGCACCTGGGCTTTGCCACGGTGGAAACGGGCCTGACCCGGTCCAAGAACACGGTCAACATCCTGTTCAAGAACACCCTGATCCCCTGCATTGGTTTGCTGACCTATGCGTTTGTCGGGTTCAACCTCATGTATCCGGGCGGTGATTTTGAGGGCAAATGGTTTGGGTTTGCGGGGTTTGGTGTGTCGGTGCCGGATGAAGTGGCCGGCCTGACGGATGTCTATAACGCGGGTTATACCTATTGGACCGATTTCCTGTTCCAGGGGATGTTCGCTGCCACGGCGGCGACGATTGTTTCGGGTGCGGTTGCTGAGCGCGTGAAGCTGGGGACCTTCCTGGTATTTTCGACGTTGTTTGTGTCCATCTCCTATCCGATCACCGGCATGTGGAAGTGGGGCAACGGCTGGCTGAACAAGATGGAGACGCCGTTCTATGATTTCGCCGGCTCGACGCTGGTGCATTCGGTGGGTGGCTGGGGCGCTTTGGCGGGAGTGATCCTGCTGGGATCGCGCATCGGCAAGTACAAGGAAGGCCGGCTGGTGCCCATCCCGGGTCACAGCATGCCGTTGGCGACGATCGGAGTGTTCCTGCTCTGGCTGGGCTGGTTCGGGTTCAATGGTGGCTCGGTGTTGTCCGCCAATCCTGCGTTGGTCTCGCTGACGTTGGTCACCACGTGCCTTGCGGCTGCAGCGGGGGCGATCGGGGCGATGGCCACATCCTGGATGCTGCTGAAGAAGCCGGATCTCTCGATGACCTTGAACGGCGTCCTGGCGGGCCTGGTGGGCATCACGGCAGGAGCGGACCAGATGAACATGACGTCCTCCATGCTGATCGGGCTGATCTCCGGAGTGATCGTGGTGGTGTCGGTGTTGTTCTTCGACAAGGTGGGCATTGATGATCCCGTTGGCGCGATCTCGGTCCATCTGGTGTGCGGCATCTGGGGAACGTTGGCGGTGGGTCTGTTCGGCAATCTTGCCGGGACCAAGCAGCTGGTTTCCCAGCTCATCGGGATTGGAGCGATCGGTGTGTTCACCTTCGCCTTCGCGATGATCCTGTTCCTGGTGCTCAAGGTGACGATGGGTCTCCGGGTCAGCGCCGAGGAAGAGGTGGGTGGTCTGGATGTGGGCGAGCATGGTTGCCACGCCTATCCGGACTTCCAGACCGGTTCGGAGAAGTGAGTTGTTTCCGCTGAAGCGGTATTTTCGACGGCCCCCGCGGTGATCCGAGAGGATTCCGCGGGGGCTTTTGCTGGGCAGTGGGAACGGACGGTCTTGTGGTGTAGCCCGCCGCGCTATTTCCGTGAGTTATCACGGGCTGAAGTCGAATTCG
>CAZDYB010000344.1:0-5269 GCA_964509045.1 uncultured Akkermansia sp. | reverse complement strand
CGTGGGTGCGGCGCCGTTCTGGCTGACCACCAGGTCAGGGCGGCCGTCGACATCGAAGTCGGCGCCAGCGGCGCCTCGTTGCTCTCCCAGGATGACCACGCCGGATTCGGTGGCTGGCACCGGGACCAATCGGCCGGTGCCATCGCCGCGCAGCCACAGTCCGCGTCCGGCATCGCAACGGGGCCATTCCGGGCGGGTGGCAAAGAAGTTCTGGGCGAGGAAGAGGTCATTCATGCCGTCGCCATTGAAGTCGGTGACGACCAGGCCGAAGGCGGGCGCCCATTGCGCCTCACGGGGCAACGGCATGGCGGCGAGGCCGTCGGCGAGATTCAGGAAGAGGATGGAATCCAGGGTGACGGCCTGGACGTGGGACGGTTGGATCTTCAGCGCTTCGAACATTCGGGGGACTGAGACCGTGCTGAACTGGCGGTGCGTGGGGTACAGCGCGGGAAGATTCGGCAGGGCCTGGCCCAGGGCGTTCAGGCTGCGTCGGGGCATCTCGGCATTGAGCTCGGGCGGATGATACGACTCGATCAGGTCCACCGTGCCGGCCTGGCCGAGGTCGCCGTGGTAGAGCTTCAATGGCCGGGCAGGATCGGCGGCATGACCGGTGTTCCGGCCCCAGTTCCCGACGACGATATCCGGTCGGCCATCGCCATTGAAATCGCCGGTGACGACGCTGCTCCACCAACCGGTCAGTTCACTGAGGGGAATCCGGCTGGAGCCCTCCGGCAGGCTCACGGTCGGATCCCAGGCTTCCAGGGTTCCCCGTCGATTCCTGAACAGGCGCGGTGAACCCCATTCACATGCCAGGATCAGGTCCGGAAAACCATCCCCATCCAGATCCGACCACGTCGCTGCCGAGACGATGCCCACCTCGTTCAGGAGGGCGTTGACCGTGTTGTCGGCAACCAGTTTGCCGGAATCGTTCCGGTAAAGTCGGGAAGGCATGGATCGCGGATAGGCCCCGGGCCGCACGCCACCGCCGGTGAACAGGTCGAGGTCGCCATCGCCATCGAGATCGACCGAAGCCAGCGGGCCGATGGAAGCGCCGTCCACGGGCAGGGCGGTGAAGGGCGCGACGGTGAGGGAACTGCTCCCGGGCGTGAGGGTGACCAGAACCGCGCCGATGGGATTGGGCGGGGTGGATTCGTAACTGCTGATCCCGGCGAGCAGGGCGGGGCGCCCGTCTGTCGTCGTCCAGGCGGTGAACCCCGTGGTGTCATCAGGGGCAACCCAGATGGAATCCATCGGGGCGATGGTGCTGTCCGGGTTGAATCTGAAGCCGGCGATCCGCCCGCCCGATCCGGTGCCGACGACGAGTTCGTCGCGGCCGTCGCCGTCGAGATCGGCCCAGGCGATGCCGGGACCGAGGTTGCTGAACTGACGCGGGAGCAGGGGTTGCCGGGCGTAGTCGTCGAAGAGGATCTCGTGATGGCGGTGCTGGAGTGTTCGGGTGAGGTCGATATGGGTCGGGCGTGGTGCAGTGGGTGGAGGGACGGGAATGGATTGGGCGTTGGATTCGAGGAGGGTGTGGACCTGGTTGGGAGCGGCGTTGGACAGGATGGACCGGGAGCCTGAACGCCAGGTCACTTCGATCGAGAGGGCCTTGGCATTGCCGGCGGCGAAGGTTCGGATGGAATCATCGCCGGAGAGATAACGTCCTCCGGAGATCATCTCCTGTTGTTGGGGCATGGGTCCGCCATGGACGCGGATGCGGGCGCCGATGCCGTGATGATTGGGAGGGCGACCCCGGAGCCGGACGGCGATGCGGGGAGCGGTGCCGATGTTGCGATACACTTGGGCCGGCGAATTCATCGAGTTGATGGCCAGATCGAGATCGCCGTCGTCATCGAGATCGGCGAGGGCGATGCCCTGGTTGATGCGGGGTTCATCGAAACCCCAGGTGGCACCGTGATCCTCGAAGGTGAGATCGCCACGGTTGCGGAACGCGTAAATGGGCGAGGTGAAGGGGGGATACAGCAGGAGATTGGTTCGGAAGGCTTCGGGGGGTTGGCGACCCAGGGACCGGATCCGTTCGAGGGTGTCGCGGTCCTGGATGTCGAACAGCATGCCGCTTGCAACGAGGAGATCTTCGAAGCCGTCCAGGTCGACATCGAGAAACACCGGTTGCCAGGACCAGTCGGTGGAAGTGACTCCGGCCGATTCGGCGATCTCGCTCCAGCTGCCGTCGCCATTGCCTCGGTAGAGGGCATTGCGGGTCACCTCGGGCCGGTACTCGAAACGACCGGGCATGGTGGGAAGGAATCGGGCGCCGGTGATCTGTTGCTGCCGACGCATGTGCTGGCGCGCTGACATCTCGACGACCAGGAAGTCCAGGTGACCGTCCCGGTCCAGATCGGCGAAATCGACGCCCATGGATGAGAAGGGAAACTTGCGGAGGGCGGTGTGGGATGCCTCCTGGAAACGGCCCTGGCCGTCATTGATCCAAAGGCGGTCGAGGGACTGGAAGTCGTTGCAGACGTAGATGTCGGGAGCGCCGTCGCCGTTGACATCCCGCATCTGGATTCCGAGCCCATAGTCGGGGGGCGGCGCCTTGGGATTGCCGTCGCGATCCACGAAATGACTCGAGTTCCAGGGAACGGGGGTGAACCGGCCCTTGCCGTCGTTCAGGTAGAGGACATCGACCTCGCCGACTTCCTCCATCCGACCGTCGATGAAGCGCAATCGATGTGCGTGGGGACCGAGGACGACCCAGTTGCCATTGACGCGACGCACCTCGGCGCGACCGCCGGAACGAAGAACGGAGAAGGCTCCGTAGTTGGCCACGTAGAGATCGAGATCGCCATCACCGTCCACGTCGCCCAGGGCCATGCTCATGCTGCCGGTCTTCGCGGCCAACCCGGAATCGGCGGTGGCCTCGGTGAATCGCCCCGAACCGCCGTTGATGAACAGGCGCACCCCGGAACCGAGGGTCGACACCAGCAGATCGAGGTCCCCATCGCCGTCCACATCGGCGAACACCGCACCGGTCGAGTTGCCTTCGGGACACCCGACGCCGGTGGTGACGGCGATTTCCTCGAACTGCCAGTTGCCGAGATTGCGATAGAGGGCGTTGGTGGCCTGGATGGCGCAGAAATAGAGGTCGCAACGGCCATCGCCGTCGAAGTCGCCGGCGGCGACGCCGGAACCGTTCATCAGGTTCAGGTTCTGACCGGCGATTGTGGGAGGCAGGTGATTGACGAAGGACAGGCGGGTGAGGTTGGTGGCGAGCAGTTCGAATCCGGCGCGGTGGGGTGGAGCAGCGGTGGGAGTGCCTGGAGCCGGGGTCTCGGCGGCGATGCGCGTCACCGGCAGGGCAAGCAGGATTGCGGCAAGGCGGGGGAACACGAGACAGCGTGTCATTTTGGGAAGGGATCGGTCGAGCCGAGACATCAGCGGGGGCATCGATGGCAGGGCTGAGATCCTCCCGGGTTTCGAGACTGTTGCCGGTTCCTGGAAAGGTTTGGGACCGGCTTCGACCCATCCTGCCACGGGTGTGGGAGGTCGACGCGGAGGCCCGGGATCCTTTATTGACTGGGCTGGGCGAACCGGGGGATGGACAACCCTTTGATGGTTTGAACGGGGGTGTCTGTGATCGGGTTGGGCGAAAGGCAGCGGTGTTGTTGGTGGTGTTGGCTGGAAGTTGCCTGGGCTCGGAGAATGGAGGCGGGCCGTGGCGATTGGGTCGGGAATTGAACCTGCCCGAGTGGTTCGAGGTTTCCGGTGAGCAACGCACGCGCTTCGAGACGCTCGATGGACAGTATCGGGCCGGATATGTCGGAGGGGATCAGGCGATGGCCCTGCGTACCTCGTTGCTGATGCAGGCGAAGGCGGAGTCGGGTCGGGTGGTGGCCGAACTCCTGGATGCCCGGCATTATCTTTCGGATAGGGGATCACCGATCGATACGACCTGGGTGAATGCGTTGGATGTGTTGCAGGCGCATGTCCGGTGGGATGCGAAGGATCTGATCCCGGGCGGGACCAACACGATGCGATTGGGGCGTCAGACCCTGGACCTGGGGAATCGACGGTTGATGGCGCGGAATGCGTATCGGAACACGATCAACGCCTTCACGGGTGTTGACTGGCTCTGGCAGGCGGATGGGGGTGGTGCGGTTCGTACCTTCTACTTTCTGCCGGTGCAACGGTTGCCGGACGACGTGGATTCGCTCCTGGACAATGACATCCGGGCGGACACGCAGTCGTTCGATCAGCAGATCTGGGGAGTCTATGCGGAGTCACCGCGGTTGCGCTGGGGGATCCGGGCGGAAGCCTACTATTTCCGGCTGATGGAAGAGGCGGATCCGGGCAGTCGACATAGGCATCTGCATACGCCAGGGCTGAGGGTGTATCGGGTGGCGAAGGCGGGTGACTGGGATTTCGAGGTGGAGGCGACGGTGCAATGGGGGAACTCGCGGAGCCGGGCGGGGGGAGCGGATCTGGATCACTTCGCGCACTTCCAGCATGCACAGGTGGGTTATACCTGGGCGTTGCCGATGCAACCGCGGGCGATGCTGGTGTATGACCATGCCACGGGGGATTCGGATCCGAATGATGGATCGAATGGGCGGTTCGACACCTTGTTCGGGGCGCGCCGTTTCGAGTTCGGGCCGACGGGGCTTTATGGGATGGTGGCCCGCGCGAATCTCAATTCGCCCGGGTATGGCCTCGGAGTGAAACCGTGGCGCGGTGGGGAGATCAACCTGAACCATCGGTTCCTGTGGCTGGCCGAGGCACGGGACTCGTGGGGAGTGTCCGGACTGCGGGATGCGACGGGCGGGTCGGGCACTTCGTTTGGCCAGCAGGTGGAGTTCCGGGTGAGATGGGACATGCTGCCGGGGAACCTTCGATGGGATGCCGGGTTGGTTCAGGTGTTCGCAGGGGAGTTTTTGAAGAACGTTCCCAACTCGACCCGTGAAGGCGATGTCCGGTTCGGGTATGTGGAAGTCACGTTGGTGTTTTGAGGGGAGATTGGGGCTGAGTCATCCGCAGATGACGCAGATGGCGCAGATGATGGGAAGGAAGGGGCCACCGGTTTTGCCGAAGGGGAAGAGCCGCAGATTTCGCTGATTTCGCAGATGTTTGGAGGGAGGCGGCGACTGATTCGCCATTTGCCGCCCTGCTGTATGGATACGACGGATGCTTCACCCAGACTTGATTACCCGAACATTGAGCTGGACTGAAAGCCTATGTCTATGTACATAGAACTCGGTCACCCCGAGAGCCATGAATGCCCTACTTCCAATCCTATTAACTGGGATCCTGT
>CAZDYB010000343.1:1276-5297 GCA_964509045.1 uncultured Akkermansia sp. | reverse complement strand
AAACTCGATCCCATCGACGCCCTCCGTTACGAGTAGTGATCAGGCCATTCCTGGAATCAGCCAGGGATCACCCCGCACGGCCAATCTGCCGGACGATCTCAAACGCCACATCCAGCGCTGCCTTGGCCTGCGCCCCCGTCACCCGCGGGGCCTGACGTTGCCGCACGCATTCCACAAAGTGCTGCAGTTCACACTTCAACGGCTCGTCCTTCTCGATCGGCACCGGCTCCCTCACGATCTTTCGCCCCGCAAACTCCGACACGATCGCGCTGTCCTTCGCCGACAACAGCTTCTTCAGCAGGGAACTCTCCTCCGCGTCCTCCGCCGCCAACCGGTACACGAACCCTTCCTGCGCCCGGTAATCCAGCGAGATGTAGCTCGGCTTCGCCCCACCGCTGAACACCCGGATCTTCCGCGTCCGCTCCGGTGAGATCCGGCTCGCCGTCAGGTTGGCAATGCACCCGTTCTCAAACCGGAGCCGCGCATTCGCTATGTCCTCGCTCCGGCTCAATACCGGGATCCCCACCCCTTCCACCGATACCAACGGCGACTTCACAAACGCCAACACCACGTCCAGATCATGGATCATCAGGTCCAACACCACCCCGATGTCCGTGCTCCGTGCCGGAAATGGCGACAGCCGATGACACTCGATGAACCGCGGTTGGGTCGCCACCTCCTCCAGGTAACGGAACACCGGATTGAACCGCTCCACATGCCCCACCTGCAACACCACCCCCGCCTCCTGCGCCAGGGCCACCAACTCTTCCGCCTGCTCCGCCGAATCCGTCATCGGCTTCTCCACCAACAGATGCCGCCCCGCCTTCAACAACTGCCGCGCTATCCCATGATGCGTCACCGTCGGCGTCACCACACTCAAGGCATCACACCCCGCCGCCGCCTCTTCCACCGTCCCAAAAACCTTCACCCCATGCCGCTCCCCGTGCAGCCGCGCCGCCGCCGCATCCACATCGTAGATCCCCGCAAATTCCACCCCCCCCTTCCGGGCCAGCTCCGCATAGATCCGCGCATGTTCCTTGCCCAGTGATCCCACTCCCAACACCCCGACCCTTGGCCCTTGTGACATGCCCCGCAGCCTATCGGCATCCCGCACCCGGGACCAGCCGTTCCCTCCCGCATCCGGAGCGGTGAGTTCCACTCGCCGTCCCCATGCCTCCCTCCCTCGGCGAGTCCAACCCGCCGCTCCAGGGCCAATCCACAACACCCGCCATCCCAATCCGCCTCCGCATCCACCCCCGCAATTCATCACCGTCAAACCCCTCCTCGGAGCCGGGTCGGCCCCCTTCCCCGACACGCTGCGCACACCCCTCAAACCGCACAAAAATGGCCTCGCCGGCCTGCTACCCCTTTGTCAGGGTTTCTGATCATGCGCTGGCTTCGGAACCTGAAGTGGTTGTTGCTGTGCGGCTGGATGGGATCCGCCCTGTTCGCCGCCGAGTACAAGTTGATTGATGGCACCGCCCTCTCCGGGGAACTCATCACCGCAGACAAGGATGCCTTCGTCCTGAAACTCGATGGCGGCGGGTATTCCACGCGGACGGACTGGGGCAAACTCTCCGACGAATCGCTCCTGGCCATGTCCCGCATTCCCAAGGCGGCCAAGTTCGTCGAGCCGTACGTCACCCTGCCCAGCCCCGAAGACGTCCGACGCGAACGCCCGGCCCTCAGCATCACCGAGCCACAGCGCGTCCCCAAACCCCGCACCGAGAAGGCCGCCCCCGGCCGTCCGGACCGCAACACCGCCCGTCCCCTCACCGCCATCCTCACCCCCGGCGGCCTCTTCTTCCTCGGTGCCATGTACCTCGCCAACATCTTCTTCGGATTCGAGGTCGCCCGCTTCAAATGGCGCCCGCCCGTCCTCGTCTGCGGTGTCGCCGCCGTCGCCCCCATCATCGGCCCCCTCATCTTCCTCTCCATGCCCAAGTGGACCCCGCCGGAGGAAGTCAGCGCCACCGCCGAAGCCCTCGAAGCCACCAGCCTCACCGTTGCCGATTCCGGCCCGTCCCTCGTGCAACAGATGGGTCTCCGCACCGGCGGATCCAACGCCGCACCCTCGGAGGAATACCCCCGCGTCTTCCGCAAGGGCGAGTTCACGTTCAACCGGCGCTTCATCGAAACCCAGTTCTCCATGTTCCTCCCCGCAGCCGCACCCGACGAATCAGCCGGACTGGTCATCGACGTCACCTCCAACTCGGGACATGTCGTCGCCAACCGGATCAACCGGTTGAATGCCTCCGAAGCCATCCTCCAGGTCGTCGGTGGCGACGAGGCACCCGTTGAGTATTCCGCCATCCAGGAAATCACCATCCGCCACGCCTGATCCACAACCTCCCCCACCACCCAGGCATCCGCTCCCGTCGCCCCCTCTCCATGAAGTATCGAGCCATCCTCCTTTTCGGCGCCCCCGGGGCCGGAAAGGGTACTCAGGGCAAGATCCTCGGCCAGATCCCCAACTTCATCCACTACTCCTGCGGCGATGCCTTCCGCAATCTCCGCGTCGATTCCCCACTCGGCCGAGTTTTCGTCGAGTACGCCTCCAAGGGACAACTCGTCCCGGATGAACCCACCATCGAACTCTGGAACTCCTCCATCCTCGGTCTCATTGCCACGGGCCGCTTCAACCCCGAAGCCGACACCCTTCTCCTCGATGGCATCCCCAGAAACCCCCGCCAGGTCGAACTCATGAACGACCTCATCGAGGTCAAGGCCGTCTTCAACCTGTTCTGTCCCCAACTCGACAAGCTCGTCGCCCGTCTCCAACGCCGCGCCCTCAAGGAAAACCGACTCGATGACGCCAATGTGGATGTGATCCGGGCCCGTCTCGACACCTACAAACGCGATACCCGCGCCGTCCTCGAACGTTATCCCGAACAGGTCATCCATCAGATCGATTCCACCCAGGAACCCCTCCTCGTCCTCCTCGACATCCTCAAGATCGTCGCTCGGATCCCCAAGCCCGCCGTCTCGGATGGGAGCACCGTGTACAGTCTCCCGCCCCCCACCGCTCCCTCCGCCTGACCTCCTTGCCACCCGGCCTGTTGCCGGTCTTTTCCCCCACAGGTGAGCACCCCTGCCCCGTCCCCCGTCCGCGTCGTGTTCATGGGCACCCCTGAACTCGCCCGTACCATCCTGGTCCGTCTTGCCTCCCATCCGGCCTTCTCCGTCATCGCCGCCGTCACCCAACCCGATCGCCCAGTCGGTCGTCATCTCCAACTCACCCCGCCCCCGGTCAAGGTCGAGGCCCTGGCCCGCGGCTTCCCCGTCCTCCAACCCGCCCGCGCCCGCGACCCCGACTTCATCCAATCCCTCAAATCCCTGGCCCCCGATGTCCTCGTCGTCGCCGCCTATGGGCAGATCCTGCCCCGCGAGATCCTGGACATCCCGCCCCATCACTGTCTCAACGTCCATACCTCCCTCCTTCCCCGCTGGCGCGGCGCCGCTCCCATCCAATGGGCCATTGCCGAAGGCGATCCGGAAACCGGGGTCTGCCTCATGCAGATGGAGTCAGGCCTCGACACCGGCCCGGTCATCGCAACCGTTCGAACTCCCATCCAGGACGACGACAATGCCCAGACCCTCCACGACCGCCTCGCCGATCTCGGCGGAACCCTGGTCGTCCAAAACCTGACCGAATGGATCGCCGGTCGGCTTCCCGCCATCCCTCAACCGACCCAGGGCATCTCCTACGCCCGCCGGATCACCCGCGAAGACGGTCGCATCGATTGGTCCCTGCCCGCACAAATGCTCTGGCGACGTCTCCGCGCCTTCACGCCATGGCCCGGCGCCTTCTGCACGATCGCCATCGGCGGATCCCATCGCATCCTCAAGATCCACGCCGCCGTCCCCGACTCCCACTCCCAGTCCGGGACCCTTCCAGGGCAGGTCCTGCAGGCCGACCGACACGGTCTGCGGATCGCGTGCGGCGAAGGCTCCTTCATCATCACCGAAATCCAACCCGAAGGCGGCCGACGCCAACCCATCGCCACGTTCCTGGCCGGCC
>CAZDYB010000343.1:0-1176 GCA_964509045.1 uncultured Akkermansia sp. | reverse complement strand
CCCACATCCGTGCCCTGACTCGGTTTCGCCTCAATGCGCGGTTGGCAGGAGACCCACACGCACGGATGCTGACCGAATCGGATGAGCCCCGTGATTCCATCCCGACTGAGCCGGCGTGATGCGCTCACGCGCATGGTGATGGCTGCCGGTGCGGCAACGATCCCGGGCCGGCAGGCGCTCCAGGCCGAGGCGAACGGGACCGGCGACGTCACCTTCTACGTGGTTGCCGACCCGCAGATCCATCTGGAGAAATGGGGCACTGCGGGAACGGAAGCGACAATCCAGACGATCAACTCGCTTCCCGGAAAACCGTTTCCCCTGGGCGGTGTGGTCCAGGAACCCCGCGCCGTGCTCGTGGCGGGTGACCTCGTGGACGTGGTCGATGACCTGCGGCACTGGGAGGTCTACAAGACCTTCTTTGACCCGGACGGGAGGGCGCGGATGCGGTTCCGCGCCTTCGAGTGCATCGGAAACCACGATCTGTCGCCGGAATCCGCAGAAGGATTCAGCGTGGTGCAACGGGAGTTCATCCAGCGCAACCGCAACCGCCGGGGCGACGAACCGTTTCATTACGACGCGCACGGTTACCATTACTCCTGGGATTGGGGCCGCCTGCATCTGGTCAACCTGAACCTGTTCCCCGGAAACCAGCATCGCCCCGTCTATGAGCGCGAAGCCCGCTGGAACAACCCCGTTCGAAGCCTGGATTTCCTTCGGGAAGACCTGCAGCAACGGGTCGGGGAAAGCGGACGTCCGGTGGTCCTGATGTGGCACTATGGGTTGCGCGGTTGGGGACTGGAGAAATGGTGGCTGCCCGAGGACCTCCACGCGCTCCGCAAGGTCATCGCTCCCTACAATGTCGTGCTCATCCTGCACGGGCACGAGCACGCGTTCGCCCAATACACCTGGGAGGGTTATCCGGTCTTCATGTGTCCGTCCCCCCAACGGGATCGGAACCCGAAGACGCCCGAGGTGCCGAGCACTCCCAAGGGATTCCTGGTGGTGCGGCTTCAGGGCGACGCACTGCAACTGGCGCACCACGACGCTGGGGGTTGGGCGGACACATGGAGTCGCAAGGTGGTTTGATTGGGGGAGGGAATCCGGATGCAACCGCCGCTAACCCGGAACGATGCAGTTGGATCGGTCGTTCCGGCTGGATCTTCTTCCGCAATGCCT
>CAZDYB010000342.1:0-5318 GCA_964509045.1 uncultured Akkermansia sp. | reverse complement strand
ACTCGAAAATGCAGGGACAGGGATTGAATGGAGTCTCGTGACCTCGCCGGCGACGGGCGGGAAAGGATGCATCGTGCCGGCCCTCCCGGCCCAACGGGCCGGAAGATCACAACCCGGGGCTGAGGGAGTCCCAACGTCGTGATTAGCCCCGTTGCACTTTTCCTCAAATTGCTGGAAACAAACACCGTTGCTTCCGCGCTTATGCTCCGGCACCGCGCGAAGCCAGCCACCAGTGAGGGTGGGAGGCAGACCCGGTCCAGTCATACCATGAGAACTTCCTCCACTCCGTCCACCACGACGCTCAACCGGACCGCCCGCCGCGCCTTCACCCTCATCGAACTGCTGGTGGTCATCGCCATCATCGCCATCCTCGCAGGCCTGTTGTTGCCCTCCCTCGCCGCCGCCAAGTCCAAGGCGAACAGCATCAAATGCCTCAACAACATCCGGCAACTCGGCATGGCCCTGACCATGTATGCCGGCGACCACGACAGTTCCTACCCACCGAGACGCGAGCCCACCAACGCCTGGCCGTCGACGTTGTATGCCTATTACAAGGACCCCAGCATCCTCAAATGCCCGTCCGACAGCCTCTCCTTCATGCCGCCCGGCACCCCGGTGGCATTCCGCGTCTCCCACCAGCGCAGCTATGTCATCAATGGATTCAACGACTGGTTCGAATCCACCCTCAATCCCACCGACTACGCCCTGTTCAAGAAATGGAAATGGCCGGTCGGAATGAAGGATACCGGCATCCCGTTTCCTTCCGAGACCATCGTCTTCGGAGAAAAGCGGAATGGCTCCTTCCACGTCCACATGGACTTCAGCCAGGGCACCCTGGGCAATGACGTCGAGGAGATCGCCCAGAACCGGCACCGCTACGGCGGCGGCGAAAAGGCCGGTGGCTCGAACTTCGCCTTCGCCGATGGCAGCGCCCGATTCCTCAAGTACGGGCACTCGGTCAAGCCCGTCAACCTCTGGGCGGTCCGCGACGAATGGCGCAATGTTCCCGCCCAACTCCCCTGACCCGGGTCCAATCACTTCCCCGTCCCACACACCGCCATCAATTCCTTCACACACAACTCCGCAAATGCCGGGTCGTTGATGTTGCCCGGGTATTCCACCACCCGGATGTCCGGCCGGAGATGCCGCTTCCACTCACCAAACAACGCTGCATCCGCCTCCGGCCAGTGGAATGGTTGACCCGGCGCGCTGATCACGCTGATCCCACCCAACGGCAACACCACCGTCACCGGTCCCGTCGATAGATTCACCTTCTCCGCCAGGATCCGACCCAGCTCCGCACACTCCTCCGGATTGGTCCGCATCAGGGTCACCTGGGCGTTGTGATGATAGAACCGCCGGCCTCGATACCGCTCCGGCACGGTCGAAGGTTCACCAAAGTTGACCATGTCGAGGCAACCCGGCGCGATCACCGCCGGCACCCCCGCCCGGGCCGCCGCCTCCAACCGCGTCGGACCCGCCGTCAACACCCCCCCCACCAACTCATCCGCCCATTCCGTCGTCGTGATGTCCAGCACCCCCGACACAATCCCCGATTCCACCAACGACTCCATCGTGCGCCCGCCGATGCCGGTCGCCGCGAAGATCATCACCTCATAACCCGCCGCCTCCAGCAGGCCCCGTGCATGGGTCACGCACGGCGTCGTGTTGCCGAACTGCGATGCCACGATCACCGGACGATCCTGCGTCCCTTCCGGAATCCGCGCCTCCACCATCCCGCAGATCGCCCCCGCCGCCTGGGCCAGCAACCGGCGTGATACCCGGTTCAATCCCGCCACATCCACCACGCTCGGCATCATCACGATGTCCTTCACCCCCACGTACGGCGCGGTGTTGCCACTCGCCAGGGTCGATACCATCAGTTTCGGAAATCCGATCGGCAACGCGCGCATCGCCGCCGTGCAGATCGCCGTCCCGCCGCCGCCCCCCAACGAGATCACCCCGTCAATCCGTCCCTCCCGCTGCAACCGCGCCAACACCACCGGCGCACCCCGTGTCATCAATGCCACCGCCTCTCCCCGATCCCTTCGCGCCGCCACTTCCGCCAGGTTCCCGCCTCCCGCCGTCGCCACCTCTTCCCGCGTGATCTCCGATCCCAGACGCGATTCACCCAGCGTTCCGACATCGATCCGGAGCACCTGATGTCCTCGTCCCTGGATCAATCCCGCGACATAACCATGCTCGTCACCCTTCGTGTCGAACGTCCCCAACACAGCGATCGTTGCCATAGCGTCCGGAAATCCTAACCACTCGGATCCATCGCGCCCACCCCGATCTCCGACCTCGACGATCCTGCCCCGGCACCCCACGATCCGTACCTCCCTCAACGGTTCAGAACCCCTCTGAAAATCGGAAGGCTCCCAACTCATGTCCCGCGTCCTCGTTCTCCTTGCCTTGTTCCTCCTGCTCCCATCCGATGCCGGCCTCGCGCAGGTATCCACCGCCACCCGTCCCAACATCGTCTTCATCATGGCCGATGACCTCGGCTACGGAGATCTCGGTTGTTACGGCCAGAAGAACATCCGCACGCCGAACCTCGACCGCATGGCCGCCGAAGGCATCCGCTTCACCCAGGCCTATGCCGGCGCCACCGTGTGCGCTCCTTCGCGATGCGTCCTCATGACCGGTCGTCACGTCGGCCACGCCCGCGTCCGTGGCAATGCCGGCCGTCAGAATCCCCTCGCCCAATCCCTGCGCGCCGGTGATCTCACCGTGGCCCGCATCCTCCAACAGTCCGGGTATCGGACCAGCCTCATCGGCAAGTGGGGCCTGGGCGACGTGGGCGAAGCCGAGGCCGGTCTGCCCGGTCGACACGGCTTCGACCATTTCTTCGGCTATCTCAACCAGCACCACGCCCACAACCATTACCCCAGCTACCTCTGGCGGAACGAAACCCGGGTCGAACTCGCCAATGTCCTGAGCAACACCTTCCCCACCGGCGCCGGCGTCGCCTCCATCCGCAAGGATTACAGCCACGACCTGTTCACCACCGAAGCCCTCCGGTTCATCCGCGACAATGCCGCGCGCCCCTTCTTCCTCTACCTCGCCCTCACCATCCCCCACGCCAACAACGAGGCCGGCAAACTCGGCATGGAAGTCCCCGACCTCGGCCCCTATGCCGATCGCGACTGGCCCGAACCCGTGAAGGGCCATGCCGCCATGATCACCCGCATGGATCACGACATCGGCCGCCTCTTCAAGCTCCTCTCCGAGCTCGGTCTCGACCGCAGGACACTGGTGGTCTTCACCTCCGACAACGGCCCGCATCGCGAGGGCGGATTCGATCCCGGCTTCAACCGCAGCTCCGGCCCGTTGCGCGGCATCAAACGCGATCACTACGACGGCGGAATCCGTGTCCCGGCCATGGTCCGTTGGCCCGGCCGGATCCCCGCTGGCATCGTCAGTCCGACCGTGTGGTTCTCCGGCGATGTCCTCCCCACCCTCGCCACCCTGGCCGGCGCGCCCATCCCCGCCGACATCGATGGCATCAATGTCCTGCCATCCTGGCTCGGCAGCGATCAACCCGAATTGACCGACCGCTTCCTCTATTGGGAATTCCACGAAGGCGGTTTCAAACAGGCCGGGCGTTGGCGCGACTGGAAGATCCTCCGCAACAAACCCGGTGCCCCGGCCGAACTCTACCACGTCGTCAACGACCCCGGCGAAGCCCACAATCTCGCCCCCATCCTTCCTGAACTCACCGCATCCCTCGTCACCCGCCTCGACTCCGCCCGCACCGATTCCCCCGACTGGCCCGTGCGCGTCCAACCCTGATCCGGACAGGAAAGCCCTGAAGGAGCGGCCTGCGTCCCCAACGGGGACCCAGAACCGAGCCCGGGACTGGAGGGAGCCTGATGTGTCGTTTGCATTGCCCCTTCGGGGCATTCCCCTGCCCCAAAGGGGCGGCCGCATGCCAGCCCGGGGTGAAACCCCGGGTATGGCGAACAAATGGCGATGGGTTCTGAAGAAACACCGCAAAGCCCCAGCCGATCTCCAAGGAAGAAAAACCCGAATCGAGGCCAGAGTACCAATAGCCGAATGACTCCCACCGTATCCCTGCGCTCCATGCCTCTACCTACAACGGTGGAGGGCAGGTGAATGCGTTTGTCGGCAAACCCAGAATCGATCCAATCCCAAACCCTTTGAACACGCCCCGCCTCCTGGTCGCCACGTCTCTGCCGGATGCCACTCCCCAATGCAGCCATCCAACTCCACAGGATAGCGATCCCTCCCAGGCAATTACCTCGCCGTTCACTGCCAAATCTCGCCATTTGGCATTCTTCCTCCGACACGGGGATCGGCGAAGATCGAGCCCACTCAGAAGGCATCGACAGGTCCAACTTCTGTCAACCTTGCAGGACTGACCCACCACACAGCGGGGAACCTCAAGATCTCGGAACAGCCCTGCCACTTCCTCTGGCCTTCCAAAGAAAATAAGTCGTTACACTAACACACAATATTACCAATCCAGCACATAACTCCTCCCATACTACATCACGACCAGTGTACTGACTTCTGGGGACAAAAGCATCAATTATAAGAATGATTCCAAAACCAGCGCTTATAACAAGCGCAAACTTTCCAACACTCCTACTCGCCATATATCACCCCGCACCTTTTCCTGCAATCCACGCCACAACCAGCGAACGACCTTCCCACCATATTGGCCACTTGGTCCAAAAATGCCTCAAACAAGCCATGCCCCTGGATGCTGTCTTCCAACCAATCTTCGATATCATTACGTCTATCCGTATCGACAATCAGGTCGTTGACGACCACCATGCCAACTCCCTGAACGATTCCCATAAATACATCGCGCCCTTCCTTAATATTGCCGAGCGATATAGCCGCATAGGCTCCACATTTGGATTTGATGAGACAGGAGGCCACGCAATGATTTCGCTTGTCGTTGTCTGTCTCACCCGGCAATCGAAGCGCGTCCCTTACGGTGTCTATACAACCCAGAAACGCACCGGCCATTGCCTCAGCAATCCAAAAATCACCCAAATTCTTGACGGTTGATAGCGACTTCTTGCCAAGTGGATCCACTAACTGGGAGGCAGAGTTTCCGACAAATCCATAAACATTCAAACCACCACCCTCTTCAACGGGATCCCGATTCACCCACCTCTGCGTCAACGGATCATAAAACCGATACCCGTAGTAATACATCCCAGCACTGTCATCCACTGCCGGCGCCATCCAGGGTTTGCTGCTGAAGCGCATCCGGTTTGCCGAAGCAAGGGTTCCGGAGCTTTGCAACTGCCGACCAAAGGCGTCGTATCGGTACCAGGCCA
>CAZDYB010000341.1:0-5323 GCA_964509045.1 uncultured Akkermansia sp. | reverse complement strand
TGAGTGAAGGGGAGCGGATTTTCCAGGCGCAATGTGCGGCCTGTCATCAGGTGGCTGGCAAGGGCGGGTTGGTGGGGCCGCAGTTGACCGGCATCGGGAACCGGGGTGTGGAACGTCTCTGCGAGGACGTTCTCGATCCGAATCGCAACGTGGACCATGCGTTTCGTCAGACGCTGATCACCCTTCGGTCGGGAGACTCATTGAGCGGCCTGTTCCGACGGGACGACGGCGCCCGGGTGATCCTGGCCAATGCCCTGGGCGCGGAGATCTCGGTGCCGCGCGACGAGATTGTGGAGCGGCGCGAGAGCGATCTGTCGCTGATGCCGGACAACTTTGGGGAGAGCCTCAATGAGGAAGAGTTTGTGCATCTCCTGGCTTACCTCCTGTTCCAGCGGTGAGGTGATTCATCCCGGTGAGTGAGCCTTTTGCATCAGCAAACCCCGGGTTCAACCCATGGTCATCGTTCGGATGGGGAAGATCGGTAATTTGATCCCAGTTCGACCGCCCGCCGACAGGGGCGAACGGCCGAAGGCAAAATCGAAACGCGGTCAAAAAATCCACCATCATGAAGAACATCACTCGAATCACGGCCCTCGCGGCGATGGCCGTATTGCTCAACCTCGGCGCCCAGGCCGACCAACCCGGTCGCCGCGGTCCAGGCGGTCCCGGTGGCCCAGGCGGTGCGCGTCGGATGGGTCCGCCTCCTGAATTGGTCGCCCAGTACGACGCCGACGGTGACGGGCGGCTGGACGAGACCGAGCGCGCTGCGCTGCGTGCGGACATCGAGTCCGGCAAGATTGCCCGTCCTGAGGGTCGGGGTCCTGGAGGTCCGGGCGGAAAGGGCGGTCCCGGCGGTCCTGGCGGCCCCGGTGGCCCGCGTCGGATGGGTCCGCCTCCTGAATTGGTCGCCCAGTACGACGCCGACGGTGACGGGCGGCTGGACGAGACCGAGCGCGCTGCGCTGCGTGCGGACATCGAGTCCGGCAAGATTGCCCGTCCTGAGGGTCGGGGTCCTGGAGGTCCGGGCGGAAAGGGCGGTCCCGGCGGTCCTGGCGGCCCCGGTGGCCCGCGTCGGATGGGTCCGCCTCCTGAATTGGTCGCCCAGTACGACGCCGACGGTGACGGGCGGCTGGACGAGACCGAGCGCGCTGCGCTGCGTGCGGACATCGAGTCCGGCAAGATTGCCCGTCCTGAAGGGCGTGGTCCCCGCGGACCGCGGAAGGCCGAGTAAGGTTTCCGAAGTCCGGGTTGCCTGAAACATCCAACGCCCGCCCGCCTGAAAAGGGGGGCGGGTGTCTTGTTTTCCGTGCCTGCCCCGGGGTGACCATGGCGATAGGTTTCCGCAATGAGCCCGTGCGCGATTCTGGTTTGCCTGTTCCTTTTTGTGGAAACGGCGTTGTTTGCCCAGACCAACCCGCCTCCGGTGCGGCCGGAGATCACGGACCATTACCGGACCATGGTTCGCTACCAGCGTCGCATGGACGGCAACGTCCCGGATCGGGCGGTGGTTTTCATCGGGGACAGTCTGACCCAGGGACTGTGTACGGACGCGGTGGCGTGTCCTTCGGTGAACTATGGGATCGGGAGCGACACCACGGTGGGGGTGCTGGGTCGGTTGGGGGAATACGGGTCATTGAAGCGTGCCTCGGCAGTGGTTCTGGCGATCGGGGTGAACGACCTGCTGTATCGGGACAACGCGTCGATCGTGGGGAATTACCGGAGGATCCTGACGGCACTGCCCCCGGAATTGCCGGTGGTGTGCAGCGCGTTGCTGCCCATCCATGAACCCATCTATGGGCCTTCGGTGGTGACCAACGACCGGATCCGGGCCCTGAATTCCGCGTTGAAGGGGCTTTGTGCGGACGAAGCACGCTGGACTTTCGTCGATGCCGGTCCGGGCATGTCGGACGCCACTGGAAATCTGCTGGAATCCCTCCAGGACGGCGACGGCATCCATCTGAATGCCCGGGGCAACGCGATCTGGATCGGGGAATTGAAGGCGTCCGTGACGACGGCACGGACGCGGGTCCGGAACGGGCCGTGAGGCGGGTGGAATGCGGGTGGACGGTGATGCGGGTTCACGGTCCATGGTTCTGACGGGAGACCGAAGGGTCTGCGGTCAGGCGAAGTCGTGTTCCTCGGCGCGGACGACGAGGACGGGGCAGGGGGCATGACGCACGATCTTTTCGGCGACGCTGCCGAGGAGGACGTGCTTGAGGCCGGTATAGCCGTGGGTGGAGACGACGATGAGGTCGGTGTTGTTGGCGGCAGCGTACTCGGAGATTCCCTGCCAGGGACGGCCGCTGGTGACGACTGCCTGGGTTTCGATTCCCGCGCCGATGGAGCCGGCAAGGTGCTGGAGTTGTCGGGTCAGTTCCCGGATACGGGCATCTTCAGCATCGGGTGGCAGGAGAGGGACGACGGCGAAGTCGGGGGGATAACTGAGGGGTTCGACGACATGAAGCAGGGTCAGACGGGCTCCGAATTGCTGGGCGAAGACCTGAGCATAATGGATGGCCTTGCGGGAGGGTTCGGAGAAGTCGACCGGGACCAGCACCTGCTTGAGTTTGAAGTGCAGGGGGGCGAGGTGCGAGGCGGGAACGGTGGCGTGGCCGTGGCCATCCTTGCCGGTGACAACGACTTTGACGCCTGAATCGGGAGAGGAGCTCATGATGGGATTGGTACTGGAATGGGTGGAGTGGACGTGGGCTTGGAGAGGGGGTGGAGGGGGTTCAGGGAACCTTGCGGATGCAATTCACCCCTCCGAATGGGTTCTCGACGGTTTCTTCGGCGGTCGGATCGGGCATCCATCGGCCGTCCGCCACCAACAGGTACTCATAGGTGCCTGGCGCCAGCAGGATTTCCTTTTCCCAACGGCCCAGGCCGCGATCGACCATGGGGAGGGTGGTGGGATGCCAGTCGTTGAAGGTGCCCACCAGATAGACTTCGCGTGCGCCGCCAATATGGACATCGAAGAGCACGGTATGGACTTCTGGAGTCAGGGGAACCGGGTTGGGATCAGCGACGGCCGGGAGCTTCCCGGCCGGTGTTTTCTTGGACGGACGTTTGGCTTTCATCGTGTTGTGGTTTGTCTCGCCGTGAGTTGAACGACGCAATCAGTTTCGTAAAGGGTCGAAGATGCGCTCCGTCCGGGTTGGCGGATATTGGGCTGAAATTGTCGGTGGGTCGGGGGGAGAGCGCCTTTTCGGGGTGGGCAAATCGACTCTCGACAGTTCAGGGGGGTGCTCCGTACCGTGCGCGCTCGATTAACGGAACATGTACCGGGCGGTGGTTTGCTGCCCGACACCGAAATCACCATGCAAGAAAAGTCACAAGTCATCACGGATTTCCGCACGCACGAAAAGGACACGGGTTCGCCTGAGGTCCAGATCGCGCTGTTGTCGGAACGGATCAACAACCTCACGGAACATCTGCAGAGCAATGCGAAGGACGTGGCATCACGTCGCGGATTGCTGGCGATGGTCAGCAAGCGTCGTCGCCTGCTGGATTACCTGAAGCGCAAGGATGAGCCGCGTTATCAGGCGGTAACCAAGCGGTTGAAGCTCCGCCGGTAGTTTTCTGGGGGGTCAGGCCCGATGCCTGGCCCCCTTTTTCGGTCGGCAGGTGGTGCCCGCGGGTGTCACTGGTCGCTGCTCCAAGGCGCGCGCTGCGACCCGCCGGTCGATCCAAAGGTCAGAACTCAGTCGCGTCAAAACGAAGTCAAAAGAGCCCGTTCACCCGGGAGACTTCACTCAACTCCCCCGGCATTGGGTCGGGGAGGCTGACTGAAGTTCCTCGGGGTGAGCGGGCCAAGTCATATATGCCCGAGAAAGTCATCATCCCGGTTGGTGGTCAGGAGATCATCATCGAAACCGGAAAGTACGCCAAGCAAGCCGACGGATCCGTCACGGTGCAGCTGGGTGAAACCATCGTCCTCGTCGCGGCGGTTGCCGCGTCGAAGGCCAAACCAGGTCAGGAGTTTTTCCCCCTGACCGTCGATTACCGAGAAAAGGCGGCTGCGGCCGGCAAGTTCCCTGGCGGCTACTTCAAGCGTGAAGGGCGCCCCACCGAGAAGGAAATCCTCACCTGTCGTCTCACGGATCGTCCGATCCGTCCCCTGTTCCCGAAAGGCTGGTACAACGAGGTGCAGGTGCAGAGCGTGTTGCTGTCCGCAGACGGACAGAACGATCCGGACATCCTGTCCATCCTGGGCGCCTCGGCTGCCCTGATGGTGTCGGACATCCCCTGGCAGGGACCCCTCGGCGCCGTCCGGATCGGCCGTGTTGAGGGCGAGTTCGTCGTCAATCCCACCCACGCCCAGCAGGCGGAATCGGATCTCGATCTGATCTACGTCGGCAACAAGACCGACGTGGTGATGTACGAGGGAGCGGCCGATGAGATCAGCGAGGAGGATTTCATTGCGGCGTTGAAGTTCGCCCAGGAAGCCTGCCTGCCGCAGATCGCGGCCCAGGAGGAACTGGCCCGGCTCGCCGGGAAGACCAAGCGCCAGATCACGGTGAATGTGGTTCCGGATGAGATCCTGGCCGAGGCCAAGGCATTGGCCGGGGACCGGATCATTCCGGCGCTGCTGATTCCGCAGAAGCTGGTCCGTGAAGCGGCCGTCAACGCGGTGTTTGCGGACGTGGGCGAGAAGTTGAAGGCGAAGTTCGGGGCCGAGAAGGTCACGGATTACGTCCTCAAGGATGCCCAGTACTACATCCAGAAGGAGACGGTGCGCCTGTTGATCCTGGATTCCGGCAAGCGACTGGACGGTCGCGCCAGTGATCAGGTCCGGCCCATCCTCAGTGAGGTTGGCATCCTGCCCCGCGCGCATGGATCCGCGGTGTTCGCCCGGGGAGAGACCCAGGCGGTTTGCCTGGCTACGTTGGGAACCTCGGATGACATCCAGGAGTTCGATTCCTACACCGGTGGCCAGACCAAGAAGCAGTTCCTGCTGCACTACAACTTCCCGAACTTCTCGGTCGGTGAGACCGGCCGCATCTCGGGTCCGGGTCGTCGCGAGATCGGGCACGGAGCGTTGGCCGAACGTTCGGTCGCAGCGGTGATTCCCCTCGACGAGTATCCGTATGCCATCCGGATCACGGCGGAGATCATGGAATCCAATGGTTCCACCTCGATGGCGTCGGTGTGCGGGGCGACGCTCGCCTTGATGGACGCCGGTGTCCCGCTGATCCGCCCGGTGGCGGGTATTTCGATCGGCATCTGCACCGAGTATGGGGCGGACCAGCAGATCAGCCGGTATCAGCTCCTGACCGACATCATCGGATGGGAGGACGCGTTTTGCGACATGGACTGCAAGATC
>CAZDYB010000340.1:3326-5324 GCA_964509045.1 uncultured Akkermansia sp. | reverse complement strand
CGTGCCCGTGTTCGTGGGAGTGGGAGTGGGCGTCGTGGGCGTCGAGTTGGAGCAGGACGACGCCCATGACCGGGTCGGGGCCGGGTTCGAGTCGGAGGACATGATCACCGCCGTCGAGGTGATAGGCGCCGCTCCATTCGAAGGGCAGGGCCTTGTCGAGGAAGCCGGGTTCCAGGGTCAGCTTGTGGTCGAGGTCGAAGGCATGGATGTGGATGACCTTGTCGACATCGAGATCGCCGCGGGTGGTGCGATGGATCTGGGCGACGCGATTGATGCTGCGGATGCGTTGCTCGAGTTGGTCGAGTTCGGCCGGGGTGACGAGATCGGTCTTGTTGAGGAGGATGCGGTCGGCGAAGGCGACCTGTTCCATGGCCTCGCGGGAGTCGTCGATGTGGAGGGCGATGTGACGGGAATCCACGACGGTGACGATGCCATCGAGTCGGAAGTGGGCCTTGATGTCGTCGTCGGTGAAGAAGGTCTGGGCGACGGGGCCGGGATCGGCGAGGCCGGTGGTTTCGAGGAGGATGTAGTCGAAGCGATCCCGGCGTTTCATGAGTTGGCCGAGGATGCGGATGAGGTCGCCGCGGACGGTGCAGCAGAGGCAACCGTTGTTCATCTCGAAGATTTCCTCGTCGGCATTGATGACGAGGGCGTTGTCGATGCCGATTTCGCCGAATTCATTTTCGATGACGGCGATGCGGCGGCCGTGATTGGCGGTGAGGATGCGGTTGAGGAGGGTGGTCTTGCCGGCGCCGAGAAAGCCGGTGAGGACGGTGACGGGGACCCGGGAATCGACTGGTGTAGCCATGTGCTTGTGGGGAAGAGATACCTGCTTGGGCGCTGGATGCCAATCCTTCGCAGAACGGGGACTGGGGGAATGAACCTGCTGGGTGTGGGTGGGTTTGAGCTGGGCTTGGGGGCAATCGGAGGGGAGGCGTCGTACGCGTACTCCTACCCGGCTTGCGGGAGGGGTTGGTTCGATTCCTCGAACGGCAAGCAATGGAGGCAGGGCCTCATTCGTGTTCCGAGCAAGCGTACGGCGACCGGGGCGGCGGCGTGCCTTGGATCAGGGACGTGGAGCGTAGCCGGGGGCGGGTTTGCCGTTGTCGTCGAGTTTGCCGGTGGACCAGAGGAGCCCGCGGGCGAGGAGGTCGAGGCAGACGGGATCCTGGAGGGTGTGGTTGTAGTGACCGATGGTGGTGCCGAAGACGCGGGCCTTGCCGTACTGGTTGACCCAGACATTGACCTCGGCCTTCTTGGTTTCGTGGGACCAGCCGGTGGCGAGGGGGGTTGCGGTGGGTTCGACCTTTTCGATGTTGTAGAGTTCTTCCTTGGGGGTGCGCCAGGTGGGAGGGAACCCGATCATGACGGGATGGGCGGGGGCGACATTGGTCATGGCGTAATCGAAGTGGGAGCCGTGCCGATGGGAGGTGACGCCGACGAACTTGAACCACTCGTTCGTCGGGGCGCGGTAACAGTGCATGGAGCAGTGGATGACCACGGCGGGAACGCCTTCGCGATGGGGTTGGACGATGCGTTCGAGCCAGTCGAGTTCCTTTTCGTCGGCGAAGCATTCGTTGTGGACGACGACGTCGTATTTGCGGGCCCAATCCTCGGTCTTGTAGATGGAGATCTTGTGGCGGGTGCCGGTCTGGCCGGGGTCCATGACGATGTCCCAACCGATGTTGGCGCGTTTGGAGAGGCCTTCGGTGAGGATGGTGGCCTGGCCGGGGTAATCGTGGCAGCAACCGCCGGTGATGAGCAGGCCGCGCAGGGGACGGACGGTGCCGGGCTTGCGTCGGTAGGAGGCGAGGAGATGGCTGGATTCGTCGGTGGAACTGAATCGGGTGGGCCGGGTGGAGCCCTGCATGTCGATGGCGACACGCCATCCGGTGGCGTTGGTCTCGACGATGCCGATGAGGGTACGGCCGACGTTCTGGCCTTCGACCTCGGTGAGATCGAGGTGGGCGGGGGATCTGGAGGAGTCGAGCTTGACGG
>CAZDYB010000340.1:0-3316 GCA_964509045.1 uncultured Akkermansia sp. | reverse complement strand
GCCGCGGGCGGTGGTGTCGCCGAGTCGGAAGGTGTATTTGCCGCCGACGAGATCCATTTCGGCGGAGAGCACGCCTTCATCGGTGACGGGGTTGCCATCGACCTCGATGCTGGAGTGGAGCCAGGTGCCGGAGAGATCGGCGAGGTCAAGAGCCTGTGCGCCGGGGAGGAGCAGCAGGAGGGACAGGGTGAGGAGACGTTTCATGGATGGGAGGAGAGTGGAGGGGAAACGGTCGGGATTGAACCTAAAAACCCGGGGCGGGTGATCCGCCGATTGGGGTTCGAGATGGGGAGAGGAAGGTTATCCGCAGATGACGCAGAAACTGGGAGAGGAGGGTTATCCGCAGATGACGCAGATGACGCAGATTGGGAGGCGGTTGATAAAGACTGGAATGCTGGGTTCAGTCCCTCCCGTGATCGCATCCCTCCTCCTTACCCCTGATGATCTGCGTAATCTGCGTAATCTCGGCTTTCCCGCTTTCAGAGGAGGAGTGAGCCGTGGGATTTGATCCAGGCCTCGGCTTCGCGGTAGGCGGGACAGACCTGGCTGAGTGCGTGCCAGAATCGGGTGGAGTGGTTCATGTGCCGCAGGTGGGTGAGTTCGTGGAGGATGATGTAATCGCGGACGGATTCGGGCACCTGGATGAGGCGCCAGTTGAGGGAGATGCGGCCGCGGACGGAGCAGGAACCCCAGCGGGAGGACTGGTTGCGCACCTGGATGAATTTCGGGGTGAAACCGTGGAGGGCGGCCAGTTCACGCACGCGATCGGGAAGGGTCTGGGCGGCGTGGCGGCGCAGGGCCAGGAGGGTGGTTGGGCGGAGGTCGGGGTTGTTGGCCGGGGGGGCAGTGAATTCCACGGGACCGACCTGCAGGCGTCCATTGGGAGAAGGTTCGATCGGATGGGGCACGCCGGCGAAAAGGACGGGAGTGCCGAGGGTCCAGGTGGAGGGAGGTCGTGGACGCGAGGCGCGGGCCTGGAGACGCTGGTTCATCCAGGCCTGATTGCGTTGCACAAAGGCCTGGGCGTGGGCGAGGTCGCCACGGGCCGGTACGGTGCATCGGAAGGTCCCGTCCGGACGCAGGGTGAGCCGGTAGCGTTTGGCCTGACGCATCCGGAAGAATTCGACGGTGAATTGTTGGGTGGTGGGTGCGGGATCGCTCATGGGGCGCCGGGCAGGGGGCGGGTGAGGAAGACGTGATCAAGGACGGGACGCCCGCCGATGAGGTTTTCGTGGATGATCCGTTCGAGGACATCCGGGGTGCAATGCCGGTACCATGTGCCGTCGGGATAGACGACGGCGACGGGGCCGGCGGTGCAGATCTGGAGACAATCGGCCTTGGTGCGGGCGACGGCGGCGAGGGGGCCGACGAGGCCGAGTTCCTTGAGACGGCGTTTGAGGAATTCCCAGGAGGCGAGGCCGGCGTCGGGTTGGCAGCACTTGGGCTTGGAAGGGACGGCGCAGAGGAAGATGTGGCGCTGGACGGTCGGGAGGCCCAGTTGCAGGGCGGCACAGCCGGGGGAAACGGCGGTGGGGATGGGCTCGGGCATGGTTGGGGGGGAGGATCAGACCGGGCGCCAGCCCTTGCCGGGGATGTATTCGCGGGAGCCGGGATCGGACTTGCAGCCGGCGGTGATGGCGAGGGTGGCGGCGACGAGGGCGAGGATGAGCAGGATGCGTTTCATGGGTGGGAAGATACTGGAACCGGCGTGGAGAAACAGGGGATTGAGTGGGTGTTACTGGATGAGGCCCTTCTTCTTCAGCATGGCTTCCATGACCTTGTCCATGGCGTGTTCGGCGAGGGGTCGGGTGACCTCGTCGAGCTGGGCGGTGACGGCCTTGAGTCGGGCGGGATCGCCGGTCTTGTTGCGGGGATTCTCGAGGGCGAGGACGGCTTCGACCTCGTCGAGGGCCTGATGCAGCTGGGTGCGGTATTCCGGATCGAGATCGGCATCGTATTCGGCCATGGTACGACGGGTGGCGGTGAGGGTTTCGCCGGCGCGCAGCTTGGCCTCGATCCATTGACGGGCGCGGAGGTCGTCGAAGGCATTGGCGACGGAATCCTCGACCATCCGTTGAACGTCTTCGTCGGCGACATCCACGGCGGACTTCATCTCCACGATCTTCTGGTGGCCGGTCTTCACGTCGCGGGCGAGGACGTGGAGGATGCCATTGGCATCGATCTCGAACTGGACGCCGACGCGGGGGACGCCCTTTGGGGCGGGGTCGAATTCGAGTTCGAAGCGGCCGAGGGACCAATTGTCGGCGGACCGTTCGCGTTCACCCTGGAGGACGTGGATGAGCATGGAGCGTTGGTTGTCGACGGCGGTGGTGAAGAGTTCGCCGGCCTTGGCGGGGATGGTGGTATTGCGGGGGATGATGACGTTCATGAGGCCGCCGAAGGTTTCGATGCCGAGGGACAGCGGGGTGACGTCGAGGAGCAGGAGGTTTCGGAATCCGCCGGCGAGGATTTCGGCCTGGATGGCGGCACCGAGGGCGACGGCTTCGTCGGGATTGACGGTGGTGTTGAGTTGGGGGCCGGAGGGGCGGTGATGGTCTTCACCGAGTCGGAGGTCACCGCGTTGTTCCTCGAATTCGGCGCAGTTGAACCACGTGGCGACGAGGCGCCGGACGAGGGGCATCCGGGTCTGGCCACCGACCAGGATCACCTGGTCGAGGTTGGAGGGTTGGAGCTTGGCGTCGGAGAGGGCGCGCAGGCAATGGGCTCGGGTCCGTTCGAGGAGATCGAGGGAGATCCGCTCGAGTTCCTCGCGGGTGACGACGCGGGAGAAGCTGAAGGAGGGGGACAGGAAGGGGAGCGAGACCTCGGTCTGGGGTTCGCTGCTGAGCTTGATCTTGGCCTGTTCGGCGGCTTCGCGGACGCGGGAGAAGAGGGTGATGTCGGGGGGCACACCATTTTCCCCGGTGAGATCGGGGCCTCCGGCGTTGAGGATGTGACGGGCGAGGAAGGCGGTGAGGCGCCGGTCGATGTCATCGCCTCCGAGGCGTGTGTCGCCGTGGGTGGAGAGGACCTGGAAGGTGCCCTGGTTGAGTTCGAGGAGGGAGAGGTCGAAGGTGCCGCCGCCGAGGTCGTAGACGGCGACGCGGGATTTCTCCTTGAGACGGTCGAGTCCGTAGGCGAGTGCGGCGGCGGTGGGTTCGTTGACGATGCGTTCGACGGTGAGGCCGGCGAGTTCACCGGCCTTGATGGTGGCGTTGCGTTGGGCGTCGTTGAAGTAGGCGGGAACGGTGATGACGGCGCGGGTGACGGGTTCACCGAGGGATGCGAGATCGAGTTCCGGGTTCTCCAAAGGTGT
>CAZDYB010000339.1:0-5332 GCA_964509045.1 uncultured Akkermansia sp. | reverse complement strand
AGCGCCGCCAGCAACGTCGCCGTTTCCCCCGCACCCAACTCCACCGGATGCCGGTCCTCCATGCCCAGCTTCATCGTGCGCCGACCAAACTCCAGCGCGATGGCACAAGGCTCCAGACAGGGAATCCGGGAGGTCTGATCCTCCCGATCCTCCGGCAACCCCGGCACCTGCCATCGGCGCTGCTTGAGACAGAACCGGGGCGAACAACAGGCGCCAAACGCCAGCGCCGCCCGCGCTTCCGTCAACCGCTGCGCCACCCGGTAAATCCCTGTCTGCCGCCCGAAATACTCCCTGAACGTGGTCGCCGCTCCCGGTTCATGCCGCACCGCCCACCAGTCCGCCACCGATCCCGGATACAGAACTTCCAGCGCCACCTCCAATCCCGCCGCATCCTCCACCTCACATCGCCAACCCGCCCGCAGGTTCGGGGCCGATTTCAAAGGTCGGAACGCTCCATTCGCCGCTTCATCCGCCCAATCCCTCAACTCCGATACCGCCAACTGCCGCAGGTCCGTCACCGCCCTGTCCCGATCCTCCACATGCCTCAACCCGAATCCTGCCGGCATCCGCATCACCCAGACCTGTGCCCAGGCCCAGGCTTCGCCCGATTCCTCCAGCAGTTCGTCCATCGCCCGCGCCACGCCAATCATTCTGTCCCCACCCTATCATCGAATCGCCGCCACCTGAAGTTCAGGGATCCGACTTCCGTTGGGCCGGCGAACCCGGCTCGATGAAGGACGACTGAAGTCTCGCCCGACCCAACTCCCCCATGGCAGCCTCCAGCGGTTCATGGAATACGAAGCGGTCATCGGACTCGAAACGCATGTGCAACTGCGGACCCGGTCAAAGATGTGGTGCGGTTGCGCCAACGGTTTTGGGGCCGCCCCCAATACCCACGTCTGCCCGGTCTGCCTGGGACTCCCCGGCGTGCTGCCCGTCGCCAATGACGAGGCACTCCGCCTGACCGTCCTCACCGGTTACCTCCTCCACTGCGAAATCCCCCGCTTCGCCAAGTTCGATCGCAAGAACTACTTCTATCCCGACTCGGCCAAGAACTACCAGGTCACCCAGTACGACCGCCCCTCCACCCAGGCCGGTTTCCTTGACTTCGAATTCAACGGCGCCCTCGCCCGCGTCCGCATCACCCGCGCCCATCTCGAGGAAGATGTCGGCAAGCTCACCCACTTCGACCGTCACAGCGGTGTCGACTTCAACCGCGCCGGTGTTCCCCTGCTGGAAATCGTGAGCGAACCCGACCTCACCTCCGCCGACATGGCCCATGCCTACCTCAACGCCCTCATCGAGCTCCTCGTCCGCGGTGGCATCAGCGATTGCGACATGGAAAAGGGTATGGTGCGGTGCGATGTCAACGTGTCGGTCCGGCCGAAGGGCACGACCGGTCTCGGGGCCAAGATCGAGATCAAGAACATGAACTCGTTCTCCGGCGTCCGACGCGCCCTCGACTACGAAATTCCCCGGCAGATCGAGGCCGTGCGCCGCGGCGAAAAGCTCCGGCAGGAAACCCGGCGCTGGGATGACGTCGCCGGCATCACCGAAGCCATGCGGTCCAAGGAGGATGCCCACGACTACCGGTATTTCCCGGACCCGGACCTGCTGCCATTCACCCCGGAGGATGCCTGGCTGGAATCCGTCAGGGCCGCCGTGCCGGAACTGCCCCTGGCCCGGAAACAACGCCTGATGACCGCCTTCGGCCTCCCCTCCGGCGATGCCGAGGTGTTGAAGGCCAACCCGGAACTCGGCGACTTCTTCGAGCAGGCCGCAACCGGCTTCAGGAACCCAAAGGCCATCGCCAACTGGGTGATCAACAACCTGCCCGCCCAACTCGCCTCCTCCGACCTCACCCTCGCCACCCTCCGCTTCACCCCCGTCCAACTCCGCGAACTGGTCGAACTGGTCGAGTCCGGCCGCATCAGCTCACGCATCGCCCAGGATGTCTTCATCGCCCTGTTCAACACCGGCGAATCCCCAGGCTCGATCGTGGATCGCCAGGGCCTCGCCCAGGTCAGTGACACCGGCGCCATCGGCAGCATCTGTGATCAGGTGATCGCCGCCCATCCCGGGCCCGCGGCCGATTACCGGGCCGGCAAGATCGCCGCCCTGAACTTCCTCAAGGGTCAGGTGATGAAACTCTCCAAGGGCAAGGCCAACCCAGGTCTCGCCGGCGAAATGCTCGAATCCAAACTCAAGGGATGACGCACTTCCACGGTTGACCCTAGACTGCCCCCCAGAATCTATGCCCGAACCCACCATCATCGATGAGTTCCTCTGGCTCGCCCACGAGGTCGGCCTGGAGACCCGTCGACTGGTCGTGCTGACCGAGGGCTCGGTCTCCGCCCGGATCGATGACAAGCAGTTCCTGACCAAGGCCACCGGCTTCAAGTTGTCCGACCTCACCCGCGAAGGCATCTCCACCTGCTGGACCGACACCATCCTCAGCATCATCGAGCAACCCCTGCTCGACCTCGGCTCTCTCCATCGCATCCTCTCCGATGCCCTCGTCGATTCCACCGGCCCACGGGCCGGAGTCGATGCCGCCATCCACGCCCTGCTGCTCAGCCTGCCCGGCACCCGTTTCGTCGTCCAGGCCCAGCCCGAAACCGTCCTCCAGATCCTTTGCTCCCCCGCCGCAGAACGTTTTGCCGATCATCGGATGTTTCCCGACGAGGTGGATTTCTGCGGGAGCCAGACGGTCTTTGTCCCCTACACCGATCCCGGCGCCCCGCTCGCCCGCGAGATCCGTTCCAAACTGAGCATCTTCCAACGCCGTTCCCAGAACCGGATCCCACGCCTCATCCTCATCCAGAACCAGGGCGCCATCGCCATCGGACAAACTGCCGCCGCAACCCTCGGCGCCATCATGATGGCCGAAAAGGCCGCCCGGGTTTTCGTCGGCGCCACCCGCCTCGGTGGCCCCCTCTTCCTCCCCCCTCAACACGTCATCCGCCTCGAGTCCCGTGGCGATGAAACCCCGCGTCCCAGCACCATCCTGCTGTGACGGAATGAGGGCGTTCAACCCCTCGGTCTGATCCGACCAGCAACCCCATGAAGCCGTCCGCTTCCGGCAGCACCTGCTTCCAGATCGAACAGGTCATCGAACGGGCGCACCGGGTCGCCGATCGTGTCCGCTCGGAACTCGATTCCGATCCAGACCTCCTGAATGCATCCGAAAGGGTCATCCAGGCCGCCGAACGGGCCGGTCGGGTCACCGCCGCATTGCGCCGGCCCTGGACCCTTCACCGGGTCCCCTCCTACTTCCTCGCCGTCGTCCTGCTGGCCCTCCTCACCTTCCTCTACTTCCAATTCCTCCACGTCCCCACCCTCACCCTCGCCCTTCCGGACCGCGATACCTTCCTCATCCAGGACAATCTCCGGGCAGATCCCAGGATCCAGGTCCGTCCCGTGACCGTCCCCGGTTCCCGCGAAGCCATCCAACTCCTTCAGGCCGGCGCCGTGGACCTCGCATTCGTCCAGGGAGGAATCGACATCCCCCACCGTTTTCCCCGCCTTGAACTTCCCAGCCCGGAAATGGTGCTCCTCTTCGTCCGCCCCTCCATCCGGCATCCCAGCCACGCCCGCACCGTCCTCACCTCCCTCCGCGGGGCCGGCAGCCACAGCGTCGCCCAGGCATTCTTCAAGGCCTGGAATGTCCCCGAACCCACCTGGATCCACGACTGGACCCTGTTCACCTCCGATCCCTCCGGGGTCATCCCAGCCGGGGTGGACGCCGTGTTCGTGGTCAAGGATCCCGCAGACGAGGCCACCCTCCAACGCGCCGCCGCACTCGCCCGCGAGGGTTTCATCCTCGCCTCACCCTTCATCGGCGCCCGCTTGGGACGCTTCGACTACCTGCAACCCGTCGAGATCGGCGTCGGCCATCTCCAACCCGAGCCACCACTGCCCGCAGCCCCGCTCACCACCTACACCGTCTCGGCATTCCTGGTGGCCCAACCGGACCTGACCCCTCGACTCCTCGCCGAATCCGCCCGCATCATCGAATCCACTCCCGGTTCCATCACCGACCATGCCTTCCAGGCCGACACCGGCGTCGCCAGCGAACTGTTCCAGGGCACCGAGGCCTTCCTTTCCATCCTCGTGCACATCGGCCTCGCCTTCCTGGCCCTGCTCGGCCTCGACGAATTCGTCTACCGCCGCCGGTTTCATGAACTCAATTCCCTGGTCAGCCTCCTGAGCCTGGTCCAGAGCTCACGCGACATCGTCGGGGTGCCCGATCCAGCCCTGCGCTCCCGCAACCTGGCCTACCTGGGAATGTGTTCGGACCTGCTCGGACTGGTGTCGACCATCAGCGGCTATTACACCCAGGAAAACTCCTCGCTCCTGTTCAACAGCCTCGCCGAGATCGTTCATCAACGCTGCGATTCCCTGAAGATCAACATCCAACTCAAACTCCTCCACGCCCTCATCCCGGAGAATCCGGTCTGATCAAGCCCCCCTTCCTCCCCGACCAGGATCACTGCCGCCCGGATCCCGTCGCTTTTTGAATCCAGATCCCTGGCCCTTCGTGGTCTCCTCACCTCGTGCTCGAACCACTCACCGAGGAGTTCCTGATCCACGTCCGACACGAACGCGGCCAATCGGCCCACACCCAGCGCACCTACGCCGCCCAACTCGCCCGCTTCACCACCTGGGCTTCCTCAAAAGGCATCGATTCCCTCCGCGATGTCTCCCTCCAACACCTCCTCGACTTCCTCCAGCACGAACGTACCCGCCCTCCCAAGACCTCCGGCGCCGGCCGACGCCGCTCCAGCAATCTGGGTTCCTCCAGCGTCTACCTCACCGTCGCCGCTCTCCGCGCCTTCTTCCGCTTCGCCGTCACCGAAAACTTCATCACCCAGGATCCCACCGAAAACCTCCCTTTGCCCGGCCGATGGAAGCAACTCCCCAAATCGCTCGGCGCCGATGAAATCCATCGCATCCTGACTCCCCCCACCGAAGCGTCCCCGGCCGCCCTGTGCGACCACGCCGTCCTCGAAGTCGCCTACGCCAGCGGCCTTCGCCTCGCCGAACTCCGGGGCATCCGACTCGAACAACTCCAGCTCGAAGCCGGGTTCATCCATGTCATCGGCAAGGGCGACAAGGAACGGGTCGTGCCCATCGGCCGCGCCGCCCGGGCCGCGCTCGAACGTTACCTCGCCGCGGGTCGCCCCGATCTCGTCACCCCGAAATCCCCGTCCAACGTCTTCCTCACCCGACGCGGCACCCCCTTCGCTCCCGTCACCCTCTGGCTCCGCATCAAGTCCTGGATCCGACGGGCCGGTATCTAGCGGAACGTGACCCCCCACATGCAGCGGCA
>CAZDYB010000338.1:0-5349 GCA_964509045.1 uncultured Akkermansia sp. | reverse complement strand
CCGGTGAAAGATTTGGTTTTGAGGGTGCCGCAGGTGGGTGTTCGCGTGTGGGCATGCAAACGCAAAGCCAGCAGCGGTTCCTGGTGGATGGGATCTCCCACACAGTCACCGTCGTGAAAGTGGATCGGCCCTACCCGGATGACCACTTCGCCGTGATCCAGAGCCCCTCGGGAACCCGGACGCTCAATGTCTGGAAGCTCTGCATGCCCAAGTACGCAGAGGCCTGGATGCGGCACATCGTTTTCGCCTGCAAAGATTGCCCTAATGAACTTCCCGCTCACGAGATGTCGGGAGTCTTGTGTCCCACCTGCCGGGCCAAGTGGATGAAGGAGGAGGCCGAGAACCCGAAGCCTCTCAAGTTCAAAATCGGCGGCAAGGTTTGGACCCTCAAACCCTACAAACCCTCGAAGAACAAAAAGCCATGAACAAATCGCTCTCCACCGTCCGCCCACGACTCTCATTCAACGCCTGAAAACTACGCTACTAGCGCACAAACCATGAGCACGTTTAAATCGTTCGGAGAACTGAAAACCGTCGGCGACTACCAGATGGCCGAGGTGGCCTCTGCATTCCAGAAGTGCATTCGCCGGGGAGATGAAGATGGGGCCCTGTTCTGGGGGTCTGAGTTGGAGCTGTCCGGGTATGCCGGCTACGCCTGGAAGCGGATGTTGGTCATCTGCTCTGAGGATGTCGGCCCCGGCCAGCCCGGCATCGCAGGTGAGATCTCCGGTCTCCACTCCAATTGGCAGGCTCTCGCCTCGAAGAAGGACGCCACCCATAAGCCCGAGCGGCTGCCCTTCATGCACGGAATCATCCTCCTGTCCCGGGCAGAGAAGTCTCGGGTGGTGGACAACGCCTGCGTCACGTTCTTCCTCGGGCCGCGTGAACGGCGGGAGATTCCTGACTTCGCCCTCGATAAGCACACCCGGCGCGGGCGACAGATGAAGCGGGGATTCGAGCATTTCTTCGCGGTTGGAGCCGTGATTCAAAACGAAAACCTTGGGTGTCCTGATCCCTACAAAGACACCGCACGTCAGATTCTCACGAGCGGGGCAGGGCAGCCTACCCAGGAGGATCTATTGTGAGCCACTGGGTTCCGCTCCCCTTTTATGGGGCGAAGGCTCGTCCATTTGTCGTCGCCGGAATCTGCAACCAGATCGCCGGCGGGAATCACGCCTCCAGGCTGGGCGAGTTGATGAGGGACCACCTGCCTCACTCACCAGAGATCCAATCCACCCGCGGCGCCGCGCTGCTCGCCTTCGAGTTTGCCGGACGTGATTTCGACCGCGCTCGGTGGGCTCGGACCGCGTACGGAGAAAGTGAACAGGGGTGAAAGATTTGGTTTTGAGGGTGCCGGAGGTGGCTGCTCGCGTGTGGACGTGAAAACGAAAATCGAAACCGAGAACTACTTCCGCGCCTACCTCAAGCAGCCCAGGGGCTTTGGCATCTGGGCCTTTTGCCCCTCCAAGCAGTGGAACGCGCCGGACTACCTGGAACACTGCTTCTGGTTCACCGGGACCTATTCGGAAGCCAAGAAGGCGGCCATCGCCCACTTCACAGCCAAGGGTGTCCTTTACGTGGTGGTCTGCTCCTAACAACGCCCCGCCTCCCCGCGCTGCGGGGTGGCTGGGCGGTCCCGGGGATCCCGGGGCACTCACTCCCTGTCTGATATGATTCAAAACACCCACAACCAGAAGTTCCTCGTTCGAGGCGTCGAAACCACCGTCAGCATCATGCTGGTGAAAGACTCAACTGAACGCATCGCCCAGATCGTTCAAGGAAGTTGGGTCACTCAGATTCCGGTGGATTTCCTCGGCCTTGCGGCCGGGAAGGACGCCTGGATGCGCGAGATCCGGTTCCGCAGCCTCGGCTGCCACCAGCCCTTCAAGGCCTGCGAGATGGAAGGCCAGCTCTGCCCTAAGTGCCTCGAAGAGGCCGAGGCGTACAACGAGCTGCTCGACCGGGGCGGCCCCGCGCCTGAGGAAAGAAAATGAAGCCCAATGAAGGATTTGGTTTTGGGGCTGCCGCGGGTGGCTGCTCGCGTGTGGGCATGGACGAAACACTGAAGAAGGAACTGAAGAAGCTGCTCGGCGCAAAGGATGACGGGTTTGGGTTGAGCCGGACCAGCATTCCCAACGGATACCGAGCGAAGCTCACCGGAGCCGGATGGGTCGAGGATGTTCAGGCCGGGAAGCTGATCTGTGATGGCTTTGGCTCCATCGCGGTTTTCATGAAGGACGAGACCCGGATCACCGTGACGGAGATCCAGACGTCTGTGCTCAAATCATTCTCCGTCCGCGCCATTTGCCGGATCTAAACCAGTAACCGGAACCCCCAACCTGCAAAGCTATGCCTGAAAACAACGAAGTCGAAATTGCCCGTCCTGACGAGGCAACAGCCGAGTCCAATCGCAATCCCCGGCGTTCACTCCGAAGCCGCACAACCGAACTTGGTTCATTGGAGATCCCATACAACCTGCACGAGCTCAGCCAGATTGTCGTTGCGCCTGAGATTCGGCGTACTATTGAAGCTGCCCTCCATCGACTTCGGATTGCTCCCCAGTTGGAGAGTGTCTGGGGCCTGTCGCGGATCGAGCCGAACGCTGGCCGCTGCATCCTGAACTTCTACGGACCACCGGGCACCGGCAAGACCATGACGGCGGGAGCCATCGCAAGGCATCTCGATAAGCCGCTGTTCCGGGTCGATTATTCTGCGGTCGTCTCGAAGTATCTTGGCGATACGGCCAAGCACATCGTTCGAGCATTCGAGGAAGCCGCCCAGGAGGATGCCGTCTTGTTCTTCGACGAGGCCGACAGCCTGGTTTCCAAACGGGTGCCGGCCGGTGAAGCGTGTTCCTCCAGCATCAATCAGAACCGCAACACCCTGATGCAGGAATTGGATCAGTTCGGGGGCGTTGTCGTCCTGACGACCAACCTCTTCGAGAATTACGACCCTGCGATGTTGCGGCGCATCACTTACCACGTCGAGTTCACCCTTCCTCGGCGTTCCCAGCGCAAGGCCCTGTTCGAGCTTCATTTGCCAAACAGGGATCGGGTTCGTGCCAGTCTGGAAGCCGTCGCCATCGTTTCACAGGGGTTGTCCGGAGGCGACATTCGTAACGTGTGTCTCAACGCGATCTATGCCGCGAGCATGGATCCTGATCCTGCGAAATGGGTAGTCACCGAGACTCAATTGCGAGCGGAGATCGATTCAGTGTTGAGGTCGAAGCGGGCTCACGAACGGGGAGACGATGGGAATGCCAGGATGGACTGAAAGGGGCAATTCAGCATCCCCCGAGGTGGAGAACCGCCCGTCTTCTGACGAGCGGTAGCCGACTTAGGAAAAAGTGAAGCCAAGTGAAAAATCTGGTTTGTCTATGGTGCGCTAATAGCGCACGCGTCGAGGTGTAGTGAGTGAAACAAACAAGTCTCCGAAAGCCATGAAAGCCGCCAAGATGCCCTCCGACTTCCTCGCCGAAAACATCGAGTTCGGTGTCGAGATCGAAACCCTCGTTCCTATAGCCGCTGGAATCGTCCGGGGCGGCTACCACAGCGGAGCCGCGGTGTTCATGGGTCTCTCCAACGGATCCACGCTTCGGGCTCCGACCTTTTTGGGGACCAATTGGCGGGCAGACCGGGACGGCTCAATCCGCGAAGAGGCGGGTTTCATGGGTGTCGAGTTCGTCTCGCCCGTCTTGAAGGGCGTCGAGGGATTGAACGCCCTGATCGAGTTTGTTCGTTGGGTGAAGGCCATCGGCGGCAAGGTCAACGACTCCTGCGGCCTCCATGTGACCGTTGGGATCCGGAGCCTGATGCCGGGACAGCCGGTGGGGGCCACAGAGATTGCGAAGTTCGTGCGCCGCCTCGCCCGATTCGCCAACAACCATCGCTGGGCCATCTACGCCCAGACCGGAACCGGCCGTCACCTGAACAGCTACTCCCACCCTCTCACCCCGGAATCGAAGGCGTCCTTCGAGCAGATGCTCGAAGAGACCGACGGTGAGAAGCTCGTGAACCTCTGCAACCTGACCGGGCGGGGCATGGTGAACTTCAGGAAGGCCTTCGCTCCGAATCGTCGGGAAGCCGTCGAGTTCCGGGCATTCGCTGGAACCCTCAGCGAAGCAAAGCTGATGCACCATCTCGCCACCACCTTCGGGATCTGCCGGAAGGTCGTGGCTTCCAAGGAGGTTCCCCCGTTCTTTCGCTCCGAAAAGATTGTCCGCCTGGCCAATGCCGGCGAGGCGGTGGAGCGGCTGTGGAAGGTGATGGGTTGGAGCAGGAAGACCCCCACCCATCCCTGCGCTCTCGGCCTGTTCGGCCGCCTCCACAGTGATTTTCAGGAATACCGGAAGGCCGCACTCGAAATGGCTCAGAAGTTCGAGACCCGGTTCCCCAACGCCAACCTCTGAAACCAAACCGGGGGGCGGGAGACCGCCCCCCCAACCCCCTCCCATCCATGTGTTGCTTGATTGTCTGCCCGAATACCAATCGCCCTTCCCTCAGGGATCTCCGCCAAGTGGCCGCTGCGAACCCCCACGGGCTTGGAATCGCCTGGACCGAAGGCGGAGTCGTGAACTGGCTGAAATCGGATGACGTCGATGAGATCCACCAGCTTGCCGAACTCATTCCCGGAACTGTCGTCATTCATGCCCGTTGGGCGTCGGTCGGCGGGGTGCGCCCGGAATTGCGCCACCCATTCCCGGTCACCGACGACTGCGGGTTGGTGGATCGCGGGGTCGCCCCCGCCGTCTTGTTCCAAAACGGGACATGGTGCGACTGGAAGGTGGAAGTCGAGCGCGCCGAGGCCGACGGGCACGTCGCCCCGTCCGGGCCGATGTCGGACGCTCGGGCTGCGGCTTGGCTGGTCAGCGTCCGTCGTTCCGCAAACTGGCTCCACGAGATCGGGTCCCGGTGGGTGCTTCTCCGGGCCAAGCGCGAGCCAATCACTGTCGGTGACTTTGTCCGCCACGACGGGTGCCTGTTCTCCAACATGAGCTGGCGGCGATGGCACTCACCACCCCGACCGATTGATCCAGTGAGCTCCAAGGGGCGGGTAGCGCGGTCAGGCAAGAAGGCCACTCCGAAGGCTGCTCGGGAGCTGCCGGATCGGATGCCGGTTCAGCCCTGGTTCCAACTCTCCGACGAGTTCAAGGCGTCCGCCAAGCGCGCGCGCGCGTGAACTCAAGGCGAAGGGATCCGCATGTTGACCAAATCCCGTCGAAATGGTGCGCTTGTAGCGTACATGGGATCGCGTGTGTCACAAAAGGTGAAGGATCAGTTTGCCAGGAAGCTCAAGACATGGCGGTCTGAGGAAGGGATCACCCAACGAGATGCGGCCGAGCGGCTGTCC
>CAZDYB010000337.1:0-5359 GCA_964509045.1 uncultured Akkermansia sp. | reverse complement strand
GTTGTCCACGGTGACGGGTGCATTCATGAGCCGGTATCCGGCGGTGTTGCTGGCGGGCGAGATCAGTTTTGGTCCTGGACTATTCGCGGAGTTGGCGACGGCTTTGCGGGGAGGCAGTCGGCTGCTGATGCATCCGCGACATGCGGCGGCGATGGGAGAGGCGGAACTGGAGCGATTGAAGGCGGCGGGATCGGTGGAGGTATTGGAGCCATGGGAGAACCCGGAAACCGGCCGTCCGGCGGCGATCCCGGATGCACGTTTGGATGCCCTCGGGCGGGATCTCTTGCCCATCGGGGTCGAGGGAGATCCCGTGCAGTACCAGATCAATCGGAACGCTGTGGGCTGGGTGATCGAACTGGTGAACAACGACGGGGTGGTGAAGACGGGACGGACGCCGGTCCGGGTGTATCCGGAAGTGAAGGCCCGGGTGACATTGGAACCGCGGATCGCGGTCCGGGGCGTGCGGGAGTGGATGACGGGGCGGACGTGGAAGACGAGGGAGCCGGTGACGTTGGAGGTGCCGCCAGGGGAGAGCCGGTTTGTGGAATTCCGGACGGAGCCGTAACGGTGGATCGGTTGGATGAGATGGGACTGGGCTTACCTGACGGTGATCCAAAGCCAATCGGTCTCGGGCAACAGGAGGTGATGGAAACCCTGGGGCACGCCGTTGTTTTCGCCGGTGGTGGCGATCTCATGGAGAACGGACTGGGAGGGTCCGTTGGTAGTGGCGCTGGCGGTGAGTCGGAGAAGTGAGTTGGTGGCTGGAGAGTTGGTGGCGGCGAAGAAGCGGAGCACGGCCTCGGTGGCGTTGGTGGAAGTCAGGACGGGTTCGGCGAAGACCCCTTCCGGCAGGTTGAGAGCGACGAGTTGGATGGCCTGGTCGAAGCCGGCGATCCGTTGGAGGCTGACCTTGAATTCATTGGTGGCACCGCGTTCGAGGATCAAGGCGTGTGAGGAGGCGACGGCCTTGAACCCGGGATCCAGGGGGCGGACTTCGAGACGGTATCGGTGCTCGGGGCTGCGTGCGGAGAGATGGCTGCCGACGCGTGCGATGACGGTATTGGTGGAGGGAGCCTTCCAGGTGAGGGCGGGGTCTCCCATGGAAGTGTCGTCATTCTGGGCGAGTTCCTTGCCGTGTTCGTCGAGGAGTCGCAGCCAGGCATCCAGTGGGGAACCGATGGGGGCAGCCTGCACTTCGATCCGGTAGGTGGTACCGGCGACGGGAAGGAAGCGGTGATCATCGGATTCTGCGGGTTTCGCGAGGGAACCGGTGATGGCGAATGGGGGCGGCAATGGATCATCGGCGTAGCTGTCCTCGCGAAGTTCGGGGCTGGATCCGACGGGAATGCGAAGGGGGCCCGAGTAGCCCTTGAAGGAGCCTGGGATCCAGCGGTTCGATGAGGAGGGAGAAGGAGCGTTGACGGTCAGTGGGAGTTCGGGAGTCGGGAGATTCCAACCCTGGTGGATGCGGTGTGGGCCGGAGCCGGGTCCGAGGCCGATGGGATCGAGGGATTGGATCCAGGGTCCGTCGTGGAGGTGGAGTCGGTAGATGCAGCGGGGATTGCCGGCGAAGCGGATCTCGGAGTCGGCCGGGTGTGGGAAGCCGAACAGTTCGAGGCGATAGGAGGCGTCGGCGGGGGCGGTGAAGTGGAGAAGCGGGTCGAGGGTATAGCCATCGTCATGATTCCACGCGACGACGGAACCGGCGGCATTGCGGAGGCGGAGGGCGGCGTCGAGGGGTGAGGCGAGGACGAAGGCCTCGACCTGGGCGACGAGGGTCTGACCTGCCCTGAGCGAGACCGTGAACTGGTCGATGTCATCGCGTTTGCCGAGGCGTCCTTCGACGATGGCGGGCAAGGGGGTGATGGCCTGAGCCTGGTCGGGAGCGTCGTTGGGTTCGACCTCGGCGATGGCTGGAGAGGAAGTGACGAGGAACAGTCGGGGTTCGCTGACGCCGTCGGGATGGAGAGAGCGTGCCAGGTAGGGGCCTGGCGGGACGGCGGGATCAATCTGGAGCGAGAAGGAGCCTTTGTTGGTTTCAGCGGTGGCGACGATGCCGGGATGGTTAAAGACGAGTTGGACGGGCCAGGGATCGAAGGTGCCGACGGCGGTGAGGGTATTGGAGGCGCCGACGGTGAGGCTTGGTGGGAACAGATGTTCGAGGACGGGAACTGCGGCCAGGGCTGATGTGAACAGGACGGCGAAGGTGGGAATGCGGGCCAATCGGCAGAGGCAACGCGAGGTGGACATTGGGCGGGGTCAGGCGAAGAGATCGCGGATGACCCGGCCGTTGTTGACGAGTTGGACGGGACGTCCGGTCGGGGTGTGGAGGATCTGCTGGGGATCGATTCCCAGCTTGGTGTAGAGCGTGGCGGCGAAGTCTTCGGGGCGGCAGACCTTTTCGGCGGCATGATACCCCTTGGCGTCGGTGGCGCCGACGACTGCGCCTCGCGGGGTGCCGCCGCCGGCGAAGAGGACGGACATGGCGTGGGGCCAATGATCGCGTCCGGCGTCCTTGTTGACCTTGGGAGTCCGGCCGAATTCGCCGAGGACGACGACGAGGGTTGAGTCGAGGAGGCCTCGTTCGTCCAGATCCGAGATGAGGGCGGCGACGCCCTTGTCGAGGTTGCGGATGGTGTTGCCCTTGTAGGCTTCGAAGAGCTTGGTGTGATGATCCCAACCGCCGGAATAGACGGTGATCCAGGAGACACCGACTTCGACGAGGCGTCGGGCGAGGAGGAGACGTTGGGCGAAGTCGTTGCGACCGTAGCGTTCGCGGAGTTCGTCCTTTTCCTTCTTCAGGTCGAAGGCTTGCTGGGCGCGGGGGGAAAGGACCAGGTTGACGCCCTGGGCGAGGTATTGATCGAAGGTGACGGCGGGATCTTCGGTGAGTTTGCCGGCGTAGCGTTCCATCTGGTCGAGGGCGGTCCGGAGTTCGCGACGATGCAAGGCCCGGGCATCGCTGACGCCGGGAGGGAGGACGACGTCACGGACCTGGAACGACGCGGAGTTCGGGTAGCCATCGATGACGAAGGGTGAGTGCTGGCCACCGAGGAAGTTCGGTCCGCCGCTGCGGGACACCTGGGGCATGGAGACGTAGGGAGGGATGCCATCGCGCTGGCCGCGCTGATGGGAAACGATGGAGCCGAAGGAAGGATGGAAGGTGACAAAGGCTCCGCAGGCGACGGGTTGGGGAGTGGGAGCCCCGGTCATGAGGTAGTGATTGCCGCCGCCATGGTTGGGATCCTTGTGGCAGAGGGAACGGAGGATCGTGCACTTGTCAGCCACCCGGGCGAGTTCCGGGACGGCCTCACTGAAGTGGAGACCGGGAACGGAGGTGGGGATGGTCTTGAAATCGCCGCGTATGCCGGAGGGGGCATCCGGCTTGGGATCGAATGTTTCGTAGTGGGAGGGTCCACCGTCGAGCCAGACCATGATGCAGTTGATGGGCCGGGCCGGGGCGGTAAGCGCGCGGGCGGCAGGAGCAGCGGCCTGGAGTCGGAGGGTGTCCGCCAGTCCGAGCCCGAGGAATCCTCCGAGACCCAGTTGAAGGAAATCCCGGCGTGGCATGCCGGCGCAATTGTGGCTCAACCCGTTCATGGCTCCTGGGGTGCAGATTACCCGTGGAGAACGGTCTGGCGAGCGGGGAGATGGGAAACTCCGATCCGCCCTCATGCCATTCGTGGTTGGAGGCCGATCGGCTTACCGACGCCTGAGTGGAAGGTTCAGTGGGCGGCTTTGCCGGAGATGTCGGCGGCGTGTTGGCTGAAGGATTTGCCGTGGCCGCGCGGGGCGATGACGGAGTCGATCTGGCCCCGCTCGAATTCGTCCCACATGGGGGACATGGTGCGGAGTTTCTGAACGATGCGGGAGAAGGTTTCGACGACGTAGTCGACGTCCTCGATGGAGTTGTCCTTGCCGAGGGTGAGGATGAGGTTGCCTTGGGCGAGGGCGTGATCGAGGCCGATGGCTGAGAGGACGTGGGAGATCTTGAGGGATTTGGAGACGCAGGAGGAACCGGAGGCGACGGCGATGCCATTGAGGTCGCAGAGGAGGAGTTGGCCTTCGCCCTCGATGAATTCGGTGGAGATGTTGAGGTTGTTGGGGGCGCGTTCGGGGCCGGGTCGGGGGCCGTTGAGCTTGATGAAGGGGATGGCGGATTCGAGTCCCTTCCAGAGTCGGGCCTGGAGGGCGGCGACATGGGCCTGACGGGTGGGGAGTTCGCGTAGGGCGATCTCGGCGGCGACGCCTGAACCGACGATGGCGGGGATGTTTTCGGTACCGGCGCGGCGACCGCCTTCCTGGACGCCGCCGTGGAGGATGGAGACGATGCGGGCGCGTTTGTTGCGATAGAGGACACCGACGCCCTTGGGGCCGTAGAAGCGATGTGGGGAGAAGCTGACGAGTGCGGCGCCGAACTCCTGGACATCGATGGGGATCCAGCCGGCGCTGGCCTCGCAATCGACGTAGAGGGGGACGTTGTGTTCGGCGCAGATCTGTCCCACTTCACGGATCGGTTGGAGGGTGCCGATGTCGTGGTTCACGTGGTGGACGGCGACCAGCACGGTCTGGGGAGTGATGGCAGCCCTGAGGGCGGCGAGATCGAGTCGGCCTTCGGGATCGACGGGGATCCGGGTGCAGGTCCAGCCCTGTTTTTCGAGGAACTCGACCGAATTGACGACGGAAGGGTGTTCGGTGGCGGCGATGACGAGGTGTTTGCCTTTCCGTTCATTGGCGTAGGCGACGCCCTTGATGGCCAGGTTGGCGGATTCCGTGCCGTCGGAAGTGAAGAAGATCTCCTCCTCGGACTCGGCATGGATCAGGTCGGCCATCTGTCGACGGGCGGTCTTGAGGGCATCGCGCACCTTGAGACCGTGCTGATGGAGGGAGGAGGCGTTGCCGTAATGCTCGGTGAAGTAGGGCCGCATGGCATCGAACACCTCGGGGAGGACCGGGGTGGCGGCTTGGTGATCGAGATAGACGTTTCGCATGACGGAAGGAGGAGGGAAGAACGGGGAGGGATAGAAAAAGCCCGCGGACGCACGGTTCGGGCCGTCGGACCGCGGGGAAGGCGTGGAGACGCCGGTGGGCGGAGTGTGGATCAGGCGGTGACCGGCTCTGCTGCGGCTGCGGTCTGGGCGTGTTCCGGGTGACGCTTGACGTAATCTTCGAGGGCGGCCTTGAGGGCTTCCTCGGCAAGGACGGAGCAATGGATCTTCACCGGGGGAAGACCGCCCAGAGCCTGGACGACCTCCTGATTGGTGAAGCTGAGGGCTTCCTCGATGGTGCGGCCCTTGATGAGTTCGGTGGCCATGCTGGAGCTGGCGATGGCCGAACCGCAGCCGAAGGTCTTGAAGCG
>CAZDYB010000336.1:0-5360 GCA_964509045.1 uncultured Akkermansia sp. | reverse complement strand
CGGCGAAGGCGGCCAGGATCGGATGTTGGAAGTCGAGTGAACCGAGCAGGGCGTAACGGGTGGGCCGTTCCTCGGCGAGTGGGAAGGCGGGAAGGGCAAGGAGCCGGGCGAAGGTGTCGGCGGCATTGGCGGCCCCCGGGGCGAACAGGACGGTCTGGCCGGCCTGCATGCGGGCGTGGAGGGAATCGGCGACCGCGGCGGGAAGCGAAGCGGTGACAACGATGATGCGGGCATCGGCCAGATCGGCGGCGGGGACGGGATCCGCGGGCTTGCGGGTGGTGAACCGGACGGATTGACGGCGGGAATCGGGGAGGGCGCGTCCGAGGAAGAACAGGGGCTTGCGGGCTTCGCTGGCGGCATCTTCGCCCAGATAGACCAGGTGGAGCGGGGTGGGTTGTGGGGGTTGGATGTAGAGGGTGTTGTCGAACGGGGCGACATCCCCGCGGAGAAGGATGCGTTGGAGTCCGGCGCTGTTGGTGGGGATGGGGAGGGCGACGATGCGGCCCTGGCCGGGCGGGACGTAAATGGAGAGGGGCGGGAAGGCGAAGCCGGAATTGTCAGGATTGGCCCAGCCCACGGAGAGTTGTTCGCTGGTGGCATCGGAGCTGTTGGCGATGCGGAGCCGGACGACGGGTTCTTCGGAGGCGCTGGAGTCGGGCGGATCAGCGAGGAGTTGGAGGGATGCGTTGCCGGGTTGGGCTGGGCGGACGGGATCGGGGATGACCTCGATGCCACGGGGCCACTCGAAGGACTGGAGGGGATCGAGCCGGGCGCCGTCCTGGAGATCGCTGATGACGATGATGCGACGGCGGGTATCGGGGTTGTCGTCGAGGATGGCGGAGAGTTCCTCGGCGGCGCGGATGAGGGCGGGGCCGAGGCGGGTTGAATGGGAGGAGGGTTGGACGGGATCGAGGGAGGCAGCAGTGAGGGAAGCGCGGAGGGTGGGAGCGGCGGCGGACCATTGATCGAAGGAGAAGCGGGAGGTGACTTCGCGGTCGAAGGTGAAGAGGGCGAACTGTTCGCCGGGATCGGCGTTGCGGAGCCGTTCAGCGACCTGTTTGCGGGCAGCGTTGAAGAGATCGGGACGACCCATGGACGCGCTGGTGTCGACGAGGAGGACGGTGCGGGAGGCTGGGTCGGAAGGAGGGGGCAGCGGGGTGGGTTGACGGAGGAACGGGCGTGCGAAGCCGAACGCGACGAGGGCGAGGGCGAGGCAGCGGAGGAGGAGGAGGAGCCAATGCTCGATGCGGCTGCGCCGGGTGATGCGCGGGGGCGTGGGTTCGAGGAAACGCAGTGAGGAGAAGGGAACGCGATTGCGCGGGGTGCGCCGGATCAGATGGAAAAGGATGGGACCGGCGATGGCGAGGGCGCCGAGGAGGAAGAGTGGGGTGAGGAAGCTCATGAACGGGAGCCTCCTGAGGGAGCGGATTGGAATCGGCGCCCGCGTCGGGACCGGTCCTGGATGAAGTCGCGAAGGGCGTTGCCGGGCGGTTGATCGGTGGCGATGGGATGCCAGGCGATGCCGAGCCGGTTGCAGAGGGAACGGAGGGCGTCCTGATGCTGGCTGAACCGTTTCAGGTAGCCATCGCGGGCGACGGAAGGATCGATATGGAGCGTCTGCCCGGATTCGATGTCCTCGAACAGGGAGGCGTCGTCGAAGGAAAAGCGGAGTTCAGCGGGGTCGAGGACTTGAAACGCGCAGAGTTCGTGCCCGCCGGCGGCGAGGCGGGTGAGGGGACGGACGAGGGCCGCGGGATCGACGAGGAAATCGGAAATGAGAACAATGAGACCCCGTTTGCGGACGAGATCGGCGGTGCGTTCGAGGGGCGCGACCAGGTCGGTGGCGCGACCGGGCGAAGGGGCTTCGATGGCGTGGTAGACGTGGCGGAGGTGACCGGGGCGATGACGTGCCGGGAGGAGTTCACGGACCTGGTCATCGAAGGTGACGAGACCGATGGCATCGCCCTGTTGATGGAGGAAGTGGGCGAAGGTGGCGGCGAGGGTGGCGGCGTAGCGGGCCTTGTTGTGGTTGAGGGAGCCGTACTCCATGGAGCGGGAACGATCGAGGAGCAGGTGGCAGCGGAGGTTGGTTTCGTCCTCGAACTTCTTGATGTAATGGCGGTCGGACCGGGCGAAGACCCGCCAGTCGAGATGGCGCGGGTCATCGCCGGGTGTGTACTGGCGATACTCGGTGAACTCGACGGAGAAGCCGTGGTAAGGGCTGCGATGGAGGCCGGACCAGAAACCCTGGACGACGGCGCGGGCGCGGAGTTCGAGGCTGCGGATGGCCATGAGCGCCTCGGCATGGACGAGGGAAGCGCCGGCGGGAAGTTGGACGGAGCCGTCGTTCACGTGCGGGCGGGTGCGGGGACGGTGTCGAGGAGGCGTTGGACGACGGATTCGATCCGGACGCCTTCGGCTTCAGCGCGGTAATTGAGAAGAAGCCGGTGGCGGAACACGGGAAGGGCGAGGGCGCGGATGTCATCGAGGGCGACATGGGATCTGCCCTGGAGAAGTGCGCGGGCCTTGGCACCGAGGATGAGGCATTGGGGAGCGCGGGTACCGGCGCCCCAGGAGACGGACTCGGAGATGAAGTCGGGTGTTCCGGGCCGGTTGGGGCGGGAAGCGGCGGAGAGGCGGACGGCGTAGCGGACCAGTTCCTCGGCGACCGGCACCTGCCGGACGAGCGAGTGGATCTGGACGACATCGGCACCGGTGAACAGGGCTTCGATGGGAGTGGAAACGCCGCCAGTGGTGCGGGTGATGACCTGGACCTCGTCGTCTTCCGGGAGGTAATCCATGACGACATTGAAGATGAACCGGTCGAGCTGGGCTTCGGGCAGTGGATAGGTGCCCTCCATCTCGATCGGGTTCTGGGTCGCGAGGACGAAGAAGGGTTCTTCGAGGGGATGCCGATGTCCGGCGGCGGTGACCTGATGTTCCTGCATGGCTTCCAGCAGGGCGGCCTGGGTCTTGGGTGGCGTCCGGTTGATTTCGTCGGCGAGCAGGAGGTTGGTGAAGATGGGGCCGCGGACGAATTCCAGGCGGCGGGTGGCGCCATCGGTCTGGAGGATCTCGGTGCCGGTGATGTCGGCCGGCATGAGATCGGGAGTGAACTGGATCCGTTGGAAGCGGAGGTGGAAGACCTGGGCGATGGATTTGACGAGGAGGGTCTTGGCGAGGCCGGGCGCGCCGGTGATCAGGCAATGCCCGCCGGCGAACAGGGCGATGAGGATCTGATCGATGACTTCGCCCTGGCCGACGATGACCTTGCCGAGTTCGGTCCGGATGCGGGTGCGACCGGCGTTGAAGCGGTCGAAAACGGATTGCTCCGGAGACGGGGGTGGAGGCGGTGGAGTGAACAGGCTTGAGGCGGGCCGGGGCAGTGCGGGCGGCGGACCGGGAATCGGAGGTGGAGTGGAGGCGTTGGTCGAAGGCGGGATGGGAGGCGCCGTGGTGGCGTCGGGTCCATCCGCTGGAACCGCGATGGGGGCGGAAGGGGGCGGGATGGGAGGCGGCTGCGACGTCGTGGATTCTCGGTTGGGGAATGACATGGGAAGAGGGGGGATCAGTGGGTCATGACGTAGACGATGATGTTGATTCCAAGCGGATAGGCGATGGGTTCGGAGAAGGTTCGGAAGAAGTAGCCATCTTCACCCTCGCGTTCCCAGCCATCGCCATTGTCGGTGTTGTGGGTGGCAAGGACCATGAGCCGGCCGCGTTCATCGAACACGGCGCGGTGATGGACTTCGGGATCATCTTCATCCTCCCAGGTGCGTTTTTCGGGATCGTACTGGCTGCGCATGCCGAGGCCCACGTTGGGGACCTGGCCCTTGGCCTGGATGGTGAAGACGGAGGAGTAGAGCGGATGGGAAAGGGGAAGCTCGACGAACTTCTTGCCGGGCAGGACCTGGTTGATGACGCGTTCGGCATTGTCCCATTCGTACAGGCCCCAGAAATCGTCGAGCAGGAGGAAGCCACCATTCTCGAGGTAGGAACGGAGGGCGAGGATCTCTTCCTCATGCAGGAACAGGGAGCCCGGTTCGACGATGTAGATGAAGGGATGCCGTTGGAGGTCGGGATCGGTGACGCGGAGGAGTCGCCCGTTGGGATTCACCCGCATGGAGGTCATCTGCTGCAGGCGATAGGACAGGTTGAGATCGCTGTCGGGAAGGTCGGTGGACCACCCGGCGCCGCGACCCCGCCCGAAACCGAGGCTGTGATCGTAGATGACGCGGGTGAAGGTGAAGGTATCGGTCTCGAACCCGGTGGTGTTGGTCCACATGGGGGTCTCGGTGCTGTGCGAACGGACATCGCGGGCGGTGCGGGCATCGGGCGGCACGTAGCTTTCGGCGCCCCAACCCCGGCGACCGCGACCCTGGGCGAAGGCGGAGGAGAAACCGATGACCAGAATCAGCGCGAGGAAGGCGAGGATCATCGGCAGGCGATTGTGCCGCTCCGAGCGCTTGCCGGCTGGGGGCGGGGGCCGGGTGTGGGAGGGATGATCCATGAGGGCGACGCGGTGGGTCAGTGCGACATGATGTAGTGGATGATGTTCACGCCCAGGGGGAAGGCGATCTTTTCGGAGAAGTTGTGGAAGTAGTAATCGCTTTCGCCTTCGCGTTCCCAGCCATCCGAGGTGTCGGTGTTGTGCAGGGCGAGGACCATGAGGCGTCCCTTGTCATCGGTGATGGCGCGGTGATGGACTTCCCGGCCGTCCGAACGTTCCCACGTGACGCCGGTGCGTTGGCTGGCGATGCCCATGCGGACGTTGGCGTTCTGGTATTTCTGGTCGATGGGAAAGACGGCTTGGTAGAGGGGATGGGACAAGGGGAGTTCGAAGAACTTCCGTTCGGGGAACACCTTCCTGAAGACCGTCTCGCAATTCTCCCATTCCTCTTCACCCCAGAAATCATCCATCAGGATGAATGCGCCGTTCATCAGGTGTTTGCGCAGGGCATCGGCTTCCTCATCGGTGAGGTAGAGGGCGCCGGGAGCGGAAACAAAGAGGAACGGGTAACGGACCAGCTCCGGATCGGTCAGCCGGATCAACCGGCCATCGGCATCCACCCGGATCGAAGTCATCTGCTGGACGCGGAACGAGAGGTTGAGGTCGGCATCCGGCAGGTCCGTGGTCCAACCGCCGCCGCCCCGTCTGCCCCCGCCCCAGGGATCCTTGTCGTATCGGACCCGGGCAAAGGTGAAGACGTCCTTCTTGAAGGCGGGTGGGTTGGTCCAGATCGCCTGGTCATCGGTACGGGTCTGGACCTCGCGTGCGGTGGTGATCTCTTCCGGCACCCAGATCTCACCGCCACCGATGGGGCCGGGTCGACGACCACTGCCGCCGGAGGGTTGGGCCA
>CAZDYB010000335.1:0-5367 GCA_964509045.1 uncultured Akkermansia sp. | reverse complement strand
TCCCTCCCCCCAGCCAACCCGTTGAAACCAGATCCTCTCCTCCACGGTCAACCCGTCATCCCGTCGGTCATGAAACATAAACTCCTCCACCTCGGGTTGCTCACGGCGCTGGCCGGTTCAACCGCCTTCGCCCAGGTCCAGACCAACACCCCTGTCGACGACTGGAAGCCCGCCACTTCCAACCAACCCGGCAAGGAATATCCCAAGGTCAATTCAGAAGGCCGGGTCAAGTTCCGCATCGTCGCTCCCAAGGCCCAGGGCGTGGGCGTGAGCTTCCGCGACAGCAGTCCCTTCACGAAGGGAGAGGACGGCGCCTGGTACGGTCACACCCGCCCGCTGGACGAGGGTTTCCACTACTACACGATCATCCTCGACGGCGCGGAAGTGCCCGACCCGAACAGTCAGATGTTCTTCGGTGCCCAACGCTGGGGCAGCGCCGTCGAATTGCCGGCCAGGGACCAGGACTTCTACGCGGTGAAAAACGTTCCCCATGGGCAGCTTCGCGAACTCTTCTTTGAATCCAAAAGCACCGGTTCCCAGCGCCGCGCATTCGTCTACACCCCGCCCGGCTACGACCAACACCCGGACCAGCGTTACCCGGTGCTCTATCTCCAGCACGGCTGGGGCGAAAACGAATACGGCTGGGGTGTCCAGGGACGCGCCCGCGAAATCATGGACAACCTGATCGCCGAGAATAAGTCCCGGCCGTTCATCATCGTGATGATCTATGGCATGACGAACGAGACCCGCATGGGCGGCATGCGGGACTTCGATATCGGCCCCTTCGAAACGGTGCTCGTGAAGGAACTGATCCCCTTCATCGATTCCAACTTCCGCACGCTCGCCGATCAGCCCAACCGGGCCATGGCCGGCCTCTCGATGGGTGGCATGGAAACCCGGACCATCACTCTGCGGAACCTCGACACCTTCTCCCACATCGGCGTCTTCAGCGGCGGCAGCATCGCACTCTCCAACATCACCGACCTCGCCGCGTTCAAGGCCAGCAACAAACTCGTCTTTGTCAGCTATGGCAGTCGTGAACTGGGCAACAACCGCGGCGGCGATCCCAAGGCCCACACCGAAGCGCTCAAGCAGGCCGGCATCAACAGTCACTTCTACGTCTCTCCCGACACCGCCCATGAATGGCAGACCTGGCGGCGCAGCCTCCGCGAGTTCGCCCCGCTCCTCTTCAAGAAATGAAAGTCCCACCTCTGACTCCATCCACCATGAAAGCATCTCTCCTCATCCTCGCGCTGGCGACGCTGCCAGCCCTGGCCGCCGATCTCACCGGCAAATGGAAGGCCGGGTTCGATACCCAGATCGGCAAGCAGTCCTATGTCTATGCGCTGAAGTCCGACGGCGGAAAAGTCACCGGCACCGCCACCGGCGACATCAATGGCGAAACCAAACGCACCGTCGAAATCAAGGACGGCAAGCTGGTTGGTGAGTTGGTGACCTTCACGGAGACGTTCGGGTTCCAGGGTAACGACATCACCATCACCTATTCCGGCAAACTGGTGGGCGACGAAATCAGGTTCACCCGCAAGGTGGGGGACGTCGCCACCGAGGAACTCGTTGCCACCCGTATCCCCGCTGCCCAGGTCGCCCAGGTCACCGGCAACGCCCAGCCCAGCGCCCCCCAACGCCCCCGACGCGGCGGCTTCGGCGGCCCCATCGAACTCGGGCCCGACGACAAGGCCGCCTTCCCCGACGCGCCGTCCGGCTTTGACCAGGCACGGGATGGAATCGCCCACGGCAAACTCGAGATGGTCGAGTACGACTCCAAGTCCGTCGGCAACAGACGCAAGGCACTGGTCTATACCCCGCCTGGCTACTCGGCCGACCAGAAGTATCCCGTGCTCTATCTCCTGCACGGCATCGGCGGCGACGAGGAGGAATGGCGGCGCGGCGGCCAACCCAACGTCATCCTCGACAACCTGATCGCGGACAGGAAAGCCGTGCCCATGATCGTCGTCATGCCCAATGGCCGTGCGCAGGCCGACGACCGTGCCGGCTCCAACGCCATGGCCACCGCGCCCGCCTTCGGCGTCTTCGACCAGGATCTCCTCGGCAGCCTGATCCCGTTCATCCAGGCGAAGTATGCTGTGAAGACGGATCGCGAAAGCCGCGCCATCGCCGGACTCTCGATGGGTGGCGGTCAGTCGCTCAATTTCGGCCTCGGAAACCTCGACACCTTCGCCTGGGTCGGCGGATTTTCATCCGCACCCAATACCAAGCCCGCCGCACAACTCGTGCCCGATCCCGAGAAGGCAAAGTCTCAATTGAAACTCCTCTACCTGTCCTGCGGCAACAAGGACGGCCTCATCCGCATCAGCCAGGGCGTGCATTCGTACCTCAAGGAGAAGGGCGTTCCGCACCTCTGGCATGTCGATGAACACGCCCACGACTTCCAGCACTGGAAAAAGGCGCTCTTCCAGTTCTCCCAACTGATCTTCACTCCCAAGGGCAACTGATCCATGAAGCACCTGAAACCAATCCTGACCCTTCTCGCAGGAGGGCTCTTTGCCCTCAATTCATCCGCAGCCAATGGCCCGGACCGCCCCCTTCACATCCTTTATCTCGGCCCCGTCAGTCCAGGCGGGGCCGGGTTCGGCGGCGGTGGACGCACCAACTACGTCTATCTCCCAGGCCAGACCCTCGCGCCCGAATCGATCTACTTCGATCACCGGGCCGATGTCACCCACCTCACCGACGCCTATCTCAAACACTTCGACGCCGTCGTGCAGGTGTTGCCCGAGGCGGATGTTGATCCCGCCCAACAGAAGTTGCTCGCGAGCTTTCAAAGCACCGGTCGCGGGCTCATCAAATACACCGACGGCCAACGTCCGACCGAAGCCACCCTCCGCGAAGCCGTGCTGGGCGCCGTCAGCAGGAAGGCCCGCACCGATTGGGAAACTTCGCTCGCTTCACGTCCTTCACTGCAACGATTGCCCGGCGAAGTCCCGAACTATGAGCGCCGCGCGGAACCCGTGAAATACCAGGCACCGCTCTCCCCACAGGACAGCATGCGCTACACGCAGGTGCCCGCGGATTTCAGCCTCCAACTCTTCGCTTCGGAACCGGATGTCGTGAAGCCCATCTACATGGCCTGGGATGAACGCGGCCGCGCCTGGGTGATCGAGGCGCGCGACTATCCACACGGCCTCACTGCCGAAGGCGAACCCGGCCACGACAACATCAAGGTCTGCGAAGACACCGACGGCGATGGTCGGGCCGACAGGTTCACCATCTTCGCCGACAGATTGAACCTCGCCACCTCACTGGTGTTCGTGAACGGCGGCATCCTGGTGTCCCAGGCGCGCCACATGGTCTTTCTCAAGGACACCGACGGCGACGGCCGTGCCGACGTGCGCGAGGTCATCCTCCCGGGCTGGGGCGTGGGCGACTCCCATGCCATGCAGGGCTATCTCAGCCGGGGCTTCGACAACTGGCTCTATGGCGCAGTCGGCTACTCGAACTTCCGCGGCAATGTCGGCGGCAAGGACCTGCAGTTCGGTCAGGGCATCTTCCGATTCAAACCCGATGGCTCCGTCCTGGAGTTCCTCCACCAGTTCAACAACAACACCTGGGGCTTCGGCCTCAACGCCCATGGCGATGTCTTCGGTTCCACCGCCAATGGTCATCCGTCCTTCTACGGATATCTGCCCGCACACATCCTGAACCCGACCCAGCCCGGCACGGGCCGTCGCGGTGGTGGTGGCGGCGGATTCCGTCCCGGATATCGACTCGATGGCAACAACGCCCCCGAAGGCAATGCTCCCCAGGTTCGCCGGCTTTCCTCCGCCAAATCAATGGCCCCCGGCATGAGGATGCATCCCAACACCCCGAACGTCCGCATGGTGGACAACTTCGGCGGCTACACCGCCGCCGCCGGACACGGATTCATGATCAGCGACGCCCTGCCGCCGCGACTGCAAGGAAAGGCGCTCGTGACCGAGCCGACTGCCAAGCTGATCGGGATCATGGACATTCAACCCGACGGCGGTGGCTACAAGGCCAGCGACGGCGGCAATCTCCTCGCGAGCACCGACGAATGGATGTCGCCGATCTTTGCCGAGGTCGGCCCCGACGGCGCGATCTGGGTGATCGATTTCTATAGCTTCATCATCCAGCACAATCCCACCCCGAGCGTTCAATCGGCCGGCGTCCAGGCCACCACCGGACGCGGCGGCGCCTACAAGACCGAGAACGATCTGCGCGACCAATCCCATGGCCGCATCTATCGCGTCGTCTGGAAGGACGCACCGGCAAGCCCGATCAAGTCCCTCGCCTCGGCCAGGCCAATGGATGTCGTCGCCGCCCTGGAAAGCGGCAACCAGTTCTGGAGCCTCACCGCCCAACGCCTGATCGTGGACAACAAGATGTCAGACACCGCCCCCGCCCTGAAGAAGCGCGTGCGCTCCGGCACCGGCGGGAAAGGGGCGACCCATGCCCTGTGGTCGCTCGCGGGCCTCGGCGCGCTCGACAAGGACTCCCATCAGGCCGCCCTCCTGTCCAAGGATCCCGCGCTGCGTCGCAATGCCATTCGCGCCCTGCCACCCACCGATGCCGGGCAACAATTGTTCTTCAGCAGTCCGGTGATCCAGGACCCCGACCTCATCACACGCCAGGCCGCCTTCGTGAAACTCCTGGAATTCCCCACCATCCCCGCCATCCAGACCGTCGTCGCCCAGTTGCCACGCACCGACATCAACAACAGCGATCCCTGGCTCAACGATTCCGTCACCCTGCTCGGTCGCATCCATAAGGTGTCCGGTGTCGGACAGGACACGGTCCAGGTCACCGCGGGAGATCCCCGACGCGGCGAAGACCTCTTCTTCAACAGTCCCACCGCATCGTGCGCAGCCTGTCATCAGGTCGGCGGCAAGGGCGGCGACATCGGCCCCATCCTCGATGGCATCGCCGTCCGCAGCGACAGGGCTTACCTCCTGGAAAGCCTCATGGATCCCAACGCGAAGCTGGCCGCCGGTTTCGAGAACCTCCCGATCTCACCCATGCCACCCCTCGGCGCCTTGCTGAAGGAACAGGAGTTGGAAGACATCCTGGTGTATCTCTCCACGCTGAAGACCCCGCCGAAAGACGGCATCACCGTTCCTGTCCGGAAGACTGAAACCTACGAATAAGCATGAAGAACCTGTCCTTCATCCTCGGGCTCCTGGCCCTGTGCGCACTGGCGATGCCGAAAACCAACGCCGCCGAAACCTCCCGCCTCGACCCCGACGGCTATATCCGCGACTGGGTGATTCTGGCCCCGATCGCCCTGCCTGAGCAGGGCGCTCCCGCGGATCTGATCCTCAGGGAACAGATCAGGGGCGAGGCCACCCTCAAGCCCAAGGACGGCGACCA
>CAZDYB010000334.1:0-5369 GCA_964509045.1 uncultured Akkermansia sp. | reverse complement strand
TGTGGCAGGAGGGGGGATGCGGCAAGGAGGGGGGGCGGTGGCCGGTTGCGCTAAATTGGTGGTGGATTGCGGCGGAATCCTCAATCCACGTAGGCGAATTCATTGAGGTTGAGCAGGGCGCGGCACAGTTCGGGAAGGCTGCGACTGCGGGCGAGGTTGAGGCAGGACCGATGTTCCTCGGTGGAGGCGGCGCGTTGGAGGACGAGTTTGAAGGCGTGGTGAACCTGTGCGGAAAGGTCCGGCCCGGCCTCGTGTTGAAGGCGATTGGCGAGGGAACGGGCACACTCGACGGCGAGGGGCGAGTTGAGCAGGGACAGGGCCTGGGGCGCGACGGTGGATTCGGTGCGCCGGGCACAGGAGGTGGAGTTCTCGGGGAGATCGAAGGTCTCCATGAAAGGGACGCGGACGGTGCGTTTCTGGATGAGGAACACACTGCGGACGGTCTGCTGGTCCCTGGGTGACGGATACCAACCCTTGGTGCGGGTCTCGTTGTCGTCGAGGAAGGCGGGGTTGGCCTGGAGGATTTCCGGGGGGAGATCGGGCCAGATGGGTGGGCCGCCGTCGCGATGCTGGAGCAGGCCGGCGGTGAGCAGGAGGGCATCGCGCAACTGCTCGGCGGAGAGTCGACGGGGGTTCTGTCGGGACCACAGGAGGTTGTCGGGGTCGGACGCGGATCCGTCGGATGGGTTGGAGTGGAGGGAATGCTGTCGGTAGGTGGCGCTGAGGACGATGAGGCGATGGAGGTGTTTCACGGACCAGCCATTGCGGACGAACTCGGAGGCCAGCCAATCGAGGAGTTCCGGATGGGACGGGCGTTGGCCGGCGAGACCGAAGTCATTGGCGGTCTCGACCAGGCCGCGACCGAAGTGCTGTTGCCAGACGCGATTGACGAACACGCGGGCGGTGAACGGGTTGGTCGGGGAGGCGATCCATCGGGCGAGGGCGAGGCGTCGCCCGGTGGTGGCTGGATTCGGGGCGGGCTGGATGGGGGCGGGGTTGGGATCCAGGACAGAGGGAAAGCCGGGTTGGACTTCGGCGCGTTCCTGTTGGTGATTTCCCTGGAACAGGATCCGGGTGATGGGTGGGGGACCATCCCGGTCGGTCATGAGCAAGCCGAGGGTGAAGTTCCGTCGATCCTTCCTGAAGCTGGCGATCCGGACTTCGAGGGCGTCGTGGGTTTCCTTCTGGGACGGATCGAGGGCAGCCCGCACTTCCTTGTCGGACGGATCGACCTTCTTGCGGAGGCCGGTGATCCGACCCTTGAGATCTTCGGGTTGATCCGCCCCGGGCAATTCGAGCAGTGCGCGTTCCTCCGGGCTGAGCTGGGCGAGACGACTGTTGCGGAGCCGGTCGCGGACCTGATCCCGGAGGGAGTCGCGTTCACGTTCGAGGTCGGAGATGCGGGCGTCGATGTCGCGGTTGTGGGCGCGGATGGCTTCCTGGTCGGGGGCGAGGTCCAGCGGGAGATCGTCGGCGAACTTCACCGGTTCGAAGAAGGCGCGCAGGCGGAAGTGATCGGCCTGGGAGAGGGGATCGAACTTATGGTCATGGCAACGGCAGCAGGAGAGGCTGAGGCCCAGAAAGGCGCTTCCGGTGGTTTCGGTGAGGTCGGCCATGAGTTCGGCGCGACTGCGGTCCTGTTCGTTGAAGAGGGAGGCGGCATTGTCGTGGGGACCGAGTCGCAGATAACCGGTGGCGATCCAGGCATCCTGTTCTTGCGGAGTCGTGGGGGGGCCGGAGACCTGTTCATCCCCGGCCAACTGTTCCTCGATGAAACGGTTGAAGGGCTTGTCGGTGTTGAAGGCGCGGATCACGTAATCCCGGAAACGCCAGGCCCGGGGCCTGAACTCGTCCCAATCAAATCCGTTGCTGTCGCTGTAGCGGATGACATCCAGCCAAAGCCGGGCCTGGTGTTCGCCGTAGCGGGGCGAGGCGAGCAGACGGTCGACGAGCCTGGCGTAAGCCCGGGGACCAACGGGAACCGGCTCGGCGGGAAGGGAAGGCCTGCGGGGACGGACCTCGAGTCGGCATTCGACGAGGAACGCTTCGACCTCGTCAGGACCGGGCGGCAGGCCGGTGAGATCCAGGGTGACGCGCCGGATGAGGGTCCGGGCATCCGCCTCGGGCGCGGGTTGGATTTGGGTGGCAGAAAGTCGGGCGCGGATGAATCGATCGATCGGGCCGAGGGATTCGCGGGTGTTGGAAAGGGGAGGCGGGGTGATCGGACGGACCGGTTGAAGCGACCAGAGATCGAGTCGACGCCCGGCGAAGATCCGGGTGATGGGATTCCGCGGATCGGACCAGGCATCCCCGATCCGTTCGGTGGGTGGGGTGGGAGATTCCGCCGAGGTCTGTGGGGCGAGAAGGAGGAACCCGATGAGAAGCGCGATCAACCCGGGCAGGGACGGGAGGCCGGCGTGGGAAGTGGGAGGGGAAGGAATGGAGACTCGTGACCTCGCCGTCCGCGGGGTGGGGCGGGTGCGAGCGCCGGATGGGCGTCGCGTGGGGCATGGGGGAATCACGATGGCCGGATTGAATCCGGATGTGGGATGGGGTCAAAGGATGAATTGCCGGGGGGAGCGGCGACGTTTGGTCGCCGGAAAGGGAAGACGGCGAGTGAATCTCGCCGCCCCGTGGGGAATGGAGGAGCGGGAGGGTGGAGGATTACGGATTGGGAACGACCCAGGTGAGGGAAGCGTTGTGGCTGGTGAGGTCGTAGGGAAGGCCGCCGGAGAATCCGGGCAGGGTTTCGCGATGGTGTGCGAGGCTGAGGAGGTGGAGGCCGGGTTGGGTGGAATGGAAGCGGAGGTAGCCCTGGGCGTCGGCGGTCAGTTTGACTTCGCGTTCGTCGGGAGTGCGGAAGGTAGCCTTGATGTCCGCGAGCGGTTTGCCGCGGAAGAATGCCTGGACGACACCGGGTTCGCCGGTGGGAACCAGATCGAGGGTGAGGCCGGGACGTCCGGCGGTCCGGAGGTCGGGGTGCCAACGGGCGTAGAAATTGGGGAGACGCCCGGGTCTGCCCGGGCCGGAGAGGACGGCGAAGGCGGTCTCGATCTGGACGGACTCGTTGGTCCGGGTCCCGGCGAGGAGAAAGTGGTCGGACTTCTTTTCTGCGACGATGGCAGTTGGGGTATTGGTGCCGTCGACCTTCCAGGCGACAGGAAGGCGGAGGGAATCGAGATGTCCCGGGGACCGTTCGAGCCGGCCATCGGGTTCGGCGAAGCGGACGACGAGTTCGCCGGAGGAGCCGGGTTCGACCCAGACGGAGTGGGCGAGGGCGAGATGACCGGTCACCAGGGCGGCGAGGATGCGGAGGAAGGGAAGCATGGAATGGAGGGGCGGAAGATGACGTGGGGGGTGCAGGGGTCAGGGAGTCGGGACGCGGGTGATGACGGGGCGAGCGGGAAGGAGTTCGAGGTCGGGCCGCTTGCTTTCCCCGTCTTCGCCGCCGAGGACGATGATCTGGGAAGGGCCGGCGGTGACGATCCGATGGGCCATGCGGGGGTGTTGGACGCGGCCGATGACCTCCCATTGGGAGCCGTCGGCGGAGAGGCGGAGGAGATCGCCCTGGAAGGCATTGGCATGGATGCGGCCGGCCTGTTGGATGGCGGAGCAGGCGAAACCCTTGAAGCGGCCTTCGGGCAGGGCGGGGCCTTTTGACCATTGCTTCCGGTCGAGGTCATAGACATCGACGGCGAGGGTGGTCCGGTTGTCGCTGTCCATGCCACCGATGAAATGGAGGCGGCGACCCTGGACGGCGAGGGCAAGGGCGCGGCGTTGGAACGGTTGGGGGATGCGGGTCCAGGTCGCGCGGGGATCGTTGAGATCGAGTGAGAGGAAGTGGTCAGGCCAGGTGGGAGCGTTGGTGCCACCGGAGAGGCTCCATCCGCCGCCCACGTAGAGTTGGTCGCCGACGACGACGGCGTCGTGACTGGAGCGGGGTTCGGGAAGTGGGGTGAACGGTTCCCATTGGAGGGTGCGGGTGTTGAATCGGGAGACTTCGGCGGAACTGATGAGGTCCTGTTTTTCGCCTGGCTGATTTCGGGCGGCCATGCCGCCGGTGCGGTAGAGGTGATGACGATGGGCGACGAGCGGGAGACCCTGGGCGGGATTGCCGGCGGGCAGCGTTTCCCATTTGGAACCATCGGAGAGGAGGAGACGATGGAACGAGCCGGAGACCTGTCTGGAATTGTAGTCATGACGTTCGCCGTTGTGCCCGCCGAGGACGTAGACGGAGCCCTGATGGGTGACGGCGGCGAAGCTGGTGACCGGTTCGGGCATGGGGGCCAACACCGTTGCGACCGGGGCTTCGGAGACGGCTGCTGTGGGCGTCGTGTCCGGATGGGTGGCACAACCGGCGCCGAGCAGGACGGCGACCAGGGGTAGGACGGGGAACAAACGGCCCAATTGGGAGGAGATGCTCATACGGATAGGATGTGATCGGGAAGAATGGAGGCAACTGTGAGCCCACGCGGACCGATGTCCCATCCAACCCGGTGGGGCAAGAGAGCACAACCGGGCGGCGCGCGCTTTGGTCCAATTGCGGAATCTGTCCGGTGAATTGTCGCCGGGCCGGGTCGGCGATCGGGTCGGCGGACAAGGTGGGGCGTTTCAAAGGCAAGACGTCGAAGGCGGAGCCCGGGGGAGGAGGCCACGGTGGACAGCGATGAAACTGAAACAGGGTGCAGTGTTGTTGTTGATTGCCGCGTCGGGAATTCAAGCCGCCACGAACGGGTTTGTGGTCCCGCATTTCCGGGGATTGCCGGGGAGCGTGGCCGGGGGGTGGGAAGTGTTCACGGTGGGAACGGACAACGGGATCGGGAATGCGCCGGACCTGGCGGGGAACCTGACGGGAGCGCGGCTTCTGCAGCTGGATCCCGGAGCGTTCGTGACGGGATCGGGCAACATCTACAACCTGGGAGGCGTCAGTTCCTTTGTGCTGACGCATGCGAGCGACACGCCGCTGGGTTGGGTGACGTTCCAGGCGCGCACACTGGGTGCGGAGTTGGACTATGGATCCATGCGGATCTCGTATGAGCTCGGCGGGGAGACCTTCCAGATCGCGCCCCTGGGCCGGATGGAACTGGATCGGGGCACCCAGCTGGGGGTGAACGTGTCGAGTCGGTGGGACTGGGACGTCAATGCCATCGGCCTGACGGATTACCGGATCGAGTTCGTGGCGGCCAGCAGCAGCCTGAGCTTTGACTCGGCAACGCTGGATGGCGCGGCGGTGGGGGTGGTTCCCGAGCCTTCGACGTGGGCGATGCTGGTGGTGGGTGTCGCGGGGTTGTTGTGGATCCGTGCTCGTAACCGCGGTTGAAAGGGTGACCCAGATGACACGACGCGCTGTTGGATTGGGGTGGGGGGCG
>CAZDYB010000333.1:0-5371 GCA_964509045.1 uncultured Akkermansia sp. | reverse complement strand
AACTCCCGACCAAGGGCTTATGAGTCCCCTGCTCTACCGCTGAGCTACCCTGGCCACGCGTCTTCCATCCTCACAACCTTGTTCCGATTGCAGCCAAGGATGGATCACCAGGAGAATCCCGGCGACAGGCGGGCCGAGGTTTAGAGACCCGCCTCGCGACTCGCAAGTTCTTTTCTGGTCAGCCTGCCCACCCAGAGGGTTCACTGGCCCCTTCGAGGCATTATGGGATCGATCAAGTTCGGCACTGACGGATGGAGGGCGGTCATCGCCGAAGACTTCACCTTTGCCAATCTCGACCGCGTGGCGCAGGCGACCGCTGATTTCTGGAAGGCAAACCCCGCACCTGGAACACTGCCAAAGGCCGTCGTCGGCTATGACCGACGGTTCTTGTCCGATCAGTTTGCGTGCCGGGTCGCCGAGGTGTTCGCTGGGAACGGGTTCACCGTCACCCTGACCACAACCCCGACTCCTACTCCCGCCGTTTCGCTGGCCGTCCTCCAGCAGAAGGCCGTGGGAGGGGTCATGGTGACAGCCAGCCACAACCCCCCCGCCTTCAACGGATTCAAACTGAAATCCTGGTTTGGTGGCTCGGCGGAACCGTCCCATTGCCAGGCAGTTGAGTCACTTCTGGATGCTTCGCCCGTGCGCTCGCTCCCCATCGAAAGGGCCCGACGGGAAAAAAGGATTCTCCTGAAGGATATCCGCCCCGCCCACTACAAGGCCGTACGGAAGCTTGTCGACTTCGATCTGGTCGCAGGTTCGAAGCTTCGCTTTGCACACGAAGCCCTGTTTGGAGTCGGCGCCGGTTGTTTTGACGAAATCCTCGCCGGAACCACCTGCTCGGTCACAACACTCAACGGCGAGCACAATCCCGGCTTCGGTGGCATCAACCCCGAACCCGTTGCCTCCAACTACAAGCACTCTTCCGCCTATCTGGCCAGACATCCCCATGACCTCTGCCTGGTCACCGATGGGGATGCCGACCGGGTTGGCGGCATGGACGGACACGGCAACCCGATCTCCACCCATCAGATCATCTGCCTCCTGCTTCGCCACTACGTTGTCAATCGCAAGCTGGGAGGTCGGGTCATCAAGGCACTCACCACCACTTCCATGGTCGATGCCATGTGCGCCCATCACGGACTCGAACTGGTCGAAACCGGTGTGGGGTTCAAGTACATCGCCGCCGAGATACTCAAGGGCGGTGTCTTGCTCGGGTTCGAGGAAAGCGGCGGCATCGGCTTTCCCGGGCATATCCCGGAACGTGACGGCATCGCAGCCGGTCTGGTCCTCCTGGAACTGCTTGCCACCGAGCGAAAACCCCTTACCCGCCTCCTCGCCGGTCTCGAAAGGCAGTACGGCGCCTATCGATACGCAAGACTCGACATCCACTTCCCTCTCGAGAAGCGGTCTGCCCTTATGGACCACTGCAAGAATTCCAGCCCGAAACGACTCCTTCATTCTCCGGTCGCACGGATCCAGTCGTTCGATGGGGTCAAGTTCACCGCCAAGGACGGGTCGTGGCTCATGCTCCGTGGCTCCGGGACCGAACCTATCCTCCGGATCTACGCAGAAGCCCGATCCGACGCTGACGCCCAAGCCCTCCTCCGGATCGGCGTTGCGTTGACTCGCCAGGTCTGACCCTCACTCCGTTCAACTCATTGACTTCCACGGTCACCCACAGAAAGTTGCAGCTGTTACGCGGGATCCTTCTTTGCCATGCCGAAAATCACTATTCTTCCCCACCAACAGACCGCTGAAGTTGAGGCCGGTGAAACCCTCCTGGAAGCTGGCGAAAAGGCAGGGGTTGAGATGGAGGCGGGTTGTTTCAACTGCTCCTGCGGCACCTGTTCGGCAGAGATCGTTTCGGGTATGCAGAACCTTTCCGAACCCACGCCCGAGGAACTCGACGTTCTCGATCAATGGAACAAGGACCCCGAAAAGGTCCGCCTCACCTGCTGCGTCCGGATACTCCGCGGTGATGTCACCCTCCGGCAGTCGCACTGATTGTCCAACCACGACCCTGCAAGGAAGGGCTCTCGCCCTACCGATGATTGCGCACGCCGTATCCGGGTGATACACTCCCACCCCTAAGGACCATGTCCGACGAATCATTCCCCTCAGGCGAAAAGCGGCCGAACGAACCTCGCATGCCAGCCAGAACCTGGATCCTCATGATCCTGCTCTCGGCGTTGGTCCCACTCTTGGTGCTGGCGAGCAAGGCTCGCAGCAACAATGCCGAGGAGATAAGTCACCTGCGGCTGCTGGCCCTCGCCCGTTCGGGTCAGGTTGAAAGCGCCCGCATCAACTACTCGTCGGAGTCGCCGCTGCGCGAGGTTACCGGACGATACATCAAGATCGAGGACGGCAAGACCAACCTGATCCCGTTCATCATCAACACCCGCCTCACACCGGACACCGAGGACCTTCTTCTCAACACCGGCGCATTCAAGGGTACCGCCAGCAGCAATGTCTGGCTTTCCATCTTTGTCCAACTGGTCCCCTTCATCATCCTCGGACTCCTGATCTGGTTCTTTTTTGTTCGTCAGATCCGCAACGCCGGCCGAGGTGCCCTCAGCTTCGGCAAATCCAAGGCCCGACTCCTCACCAAGGAAAAGAACAAGACCACCTTCAAGGACGTTGCCGGTGTCGAAGAAGCCAAGGAAGAGGTCAGCGAACTCGTCGAGTTCCTCAAGGATCCAAAAAAGTTCCAGAAGCTGGGCGGACGAATTCCCAAGGGGATCCTGATGGTTGGTCCTCCCGGGACAGGCAAGACACTCATTGCCAAAGCCATCGCCGGCGAAGCCGACGCCTCCTTCTTCAGCATCAGTGGGTCCGATTTCGTAGAGATGTTCGTCGGCGTTGGCGCCTCCCGTGTCCGCGACATGTTCGAGCAAGCACGCAAGAACACTCCTTGCCTCATCTTCATCGACGAGATCGACGCGGTCGGGCGCAGTCGGGGGCACGGTTTGGGCGGAGGCAATGACGAGCGGGAACAGACTTTGAATGCGCTGCTGGTCGAGATGGACGGCTTCGACACCACCGAGGGAATCATCATCATTGCCGCGACCAATCGCGCGGATGTTCTGGATCCAGCCCTCCTCCGCCCGGGTCGCTTTGATCGTCAGGTCACCGTCAATCTTCCCGATGTCCGGGGACGTGAAGCCATCCTCAAGGTTCACGCCAAGAATGTTAAGCTTGATGGCTCGGTGGATCTCAGCGTCATCGCCCGGGGTACGCCGGGCTTTTCCGGAGCCGAACTCGCGAATCTCCTGAATGAAGCCGCCCTGCTCGCCGCCCGCACAGGACGCAAGTCAATCGGCATGGCCGAACTGGAAGAGGCTCGCGACAAGGTTCGCTGGGGTCGCGAACGTCGGAGCCTTGCGATGTCCGAGAAGGAGAAGCGCGGCACTGCCTGGCACGAAGCGGGTCATGCGTTGGTCAATGTCCTCCTTGAGCACACCCATCCGCTCCACAAGGTCACCATCATTCCCCGCGGTCAGTCTCTGGGCTCAACCATGTACCTGCCCGAGCATGACCTCCTCAATCGGACGCGGAAGGAATTGCAGGATCTCATTGCGATGACGATGGGCGGCCGAATCGCAGAAGAACTCATCACCGATGACATTTCCACGGGTGCAGCCGGAGATATCCAGCAGGCCACCGGCATGGCGAGAGCCATGGTCATGCATTACGGCATGTCGGACCGTCTCGGAATGATCCAGTACGGCGACGCTCAGGAATATGTGTTCCTCGGCCGCGACATGATGCGCTCCAAGGATTATTCGGAAGCGACCGCTCAAGCTATTGATGCCGAGGTCAAGCGACTGATCGACGACGGCTACAAGCGCGCGAATGATCTGATCACCACCCATCGGGACAAGCTGGAAGCAATAGCCAACGCGCTGCTTGAGCATGAAACGCTCGACGGCAAACAGGTTGAGGAAATCGTCAGAACCGGGCGATGCACTCCTCCACCTGTGGATCCAAAGCAGATCGACCCCCCCAGTGGCGCCCCCGCAGGAACTCCCCTTCCTGAGCATATCAAGCCAGTGCCACCCAAGCTTCCGGGGTTCGGATCGGCTGCACCGGCCGCCGCATGACCCGTGAGCCACTTCATCGTGGCTGTCTTGCCGAACTGGCCTTTGGGCCATTGCACGGTGTCAACTTGGTTTGCCGTCCCGGCGGTTCGCCGGTCTGATTTGTGCCGGTGGCCGGCGGCGTGTTCGCCGTGGACTTTCTGGGTTCTGTGGCAGAGTCAATTGGCTTCCCCGCACTGCTCCATGGCCAGTCAGACGGCCGCCGGCAGAGTTCCGCGTTAACAGGCCTGAATTCTGCAGCCTTGATCCTCCGGATCACCTCTGCGTCGTCTGCACAGGGCCGGATGTAGGTTGATCGATCCCAAAACGCACTCACTCCGCGACCCGTTGCCAGGTTTGCCTGTCTTTCGGTGAAGATCTTCCAGTCTCGTACCACGGCTCCCGGATCAACCCCAGGCGCAACCCCAAACACGACCTGCATGTGGTTGGGCAGGATGCTCCATGCCCGAAGCGTATATCTGCGTCCGTGATCCGCTTGAAGCGCGGCCTGTACCATCCGAACGATTTCCTCATCGCCAAGCCAGCAGTCCCCGTGGCCGGCAAACAACTCCGCCTCGATGAGCCTGGCCATCTTTCGCCGTCGCTCCAAGTCATCCGCAACCTGTTCAGATTGCGCTGCGCCGACGTCGGCTCGAATCCTATCCATGTGGTCTTGGGTCAGTGCATCAGCAAGCCGGAGGATGGACCAGTAAGTGAAAACGGGACTGGATTGGATCTGAAAGGTTTCGCCCCGAGGATTGGTCTGGACAGCCCTCGGTTCGCCACCGGTTCGAGGTCCCGGTGGTTGACGATGCGACGTTGGCGAAAGGTTGGGCCCGTGGGAGGAGTTTTGCATGGATTCACTCGACTGCTACGTCGCTGCGGAGTGCGCGTTACACCAGGAATCCGGCACCGCCATGAGCCATTCAACAGGGGGGTAATCGCGGCGCTGCAGATTCCTTCGCAGGCCCGGGAGCGAGCCAGGCGTCCCGCAGTGCGCGATCAGCGACCAAACGACCAAGGCATCGCCAAAAAAGATCCATCCGGGCCGAGCGATCCTACTGCCTCGACATGGAAAGGATTCAAACCCGCCGCGGAGGTTTGAAAGAGATTCGACCCGCCTCCTGGACGTAGGTCAACGCAATCGCCAGCGCATCGGCCGCATCAGGTGCCGGCAATTCCTCCAGCGAAAGCATCCGCTGAACCATCTTTGCCACAGCAATCTTTCGGGCTGCACCATGACCTGCAATTGCCAACTTGACCTGGCTTGGAGCCACCTCGTAGACCGCGAG
>CAZDYB010000332.1:0-5405 GCA_964509045.1 uncultured Akkermansia sp. | reverse complement strand
CACCACCGCACCCTGCGCCCGCACGCTCGCCACCGCCTCCGGCAAAAAGCGGCCATGGTTGTGCGACGGGATCACCACGCTGATGGACCCAGGGTTTCCCATGATCAACGACCCGTCCTCCCGCACCCGAACTCCCGCTCCACATCCGTCCACACCGCCGACCCCTTCGCCAACCGCCAGTATCCGTCCGCCATACCCTGCGCGAACGCCGCATCCAGTCTGATGCGCACCCCCTCCACGGTTTCCTCCGCCACCGCACCCGCCTGCCCCTCCAAAACCCGTGCCCGCTTCCGTTCACCCCGACACCGACGCAGGTAATGCACCCGACGCCATGCCGGCGCCGACTCGGTGTAAAGGCCCAGGATCGGTCGGGCCATTCCAAAGCCCCGGTTCATCCGCAGCAGGTACGGCAGGTTCAACCGTCGGGTCTCCAGGAAATGATCCAGCACCAACCCCGGCAAATAGTGCAGGCGCCAACCCCGCGCGCGCATCCGCAGGCACATCTCCGTATCTTCCCCCGCCAACAAAGTCTTTCCCTGTCGCCCCACCAACAGGAACGGCACCCCGGCAATCTCCCGGAACGCCTCCGTCCTCAGCACCAACCCACCGCCACACGGCGTGTTGTCCACAAAATCCATTGCCGCCTCCCCATGGTCCCGCACCAACAGATCGCCTGCCACCGCGTCAAACCATCCCGGCGGTTCCGTCTCAGGCTTCCCCAGCAACTTCCCCCCTGCCGCACCGACATCCCGCTGTCCTTCCATCAACCCTTCCGCCGCCAGCAGATAACCCGGTCGCAGGAAATTGTCGTCGTCCACAAACACCAACACATCCCCCGTACACGCCGCCAACGCCGTCAACCGCGCGTGCATCAATCCTTCCTTCATCTCCCGGATCACCTGCACCGTCCAGCCCGCCGGAAAACCCGTGGGCACCGGAATCGCCGGATCCGATCCATTGTCGATGATCCACAACTCCCTGCGCCGATTCCCGATCTCCTGCCGGCGCAACGCATCGAGACACGACTCCAGCAAGGCGGGACGCGGGTTGCGGGTGCACAGGCAGACGGAGGTGATGTCGGGATTCATGGGACAGAACTCATCATGGCCGCGACTGTCACTCATCCAGGATCTTCTGAAGTGTTTGATCCACCCTGATTGCAGGGTTGTTCTTGATGACTTCCCGCAGGAATTTGATCTGCGGCGCCTGAAGGTGCCACCGAGAGTTATACTCGACCGCCACAGCCGAGCGCGGTGCCTGGCCGTTATAACCACTGTAATACCCATCCCTTCCGAAGGTCACGCCGGTAACATACAGCGCCCCCGGGTTGAACCTCAAAATGTCCAGGATCGCCAAAAGTCCGGTGTTGGGTCGTGTACCCAGTTGAGCTTCAAGATCACGAAATATGGCCGGATCAAAGTCACGAAATGGCAGCAGTCCGTTGTTCTGATGCTTGAACCTGTCACAGATCTCCCGATTGAACCAGCAGTCCGTCGGATAGGGACAGCAGAGGAAGCGGACCCCTTCGCCTTTCCAGAACACAGGATCAATGATTGAATCCCGCGTGGGATGTGGTTCAAGGCAGTGATATAGAATGTCAGTTCTGCGTCCGACATCGACATGGCAGCGGGCAGGGATGGGAAGGGTCCTGTTCATGCGCACCACGAGGTCGAACTGGCGCTCAATTGTGTCCCCCTGACCCGAGCCATCCATGCATTCGGCAGGCCCAACAATCACAACCCGTCTTCCGGAGACCAACTGGCCGAACGCCCGATTCTGCTGTTCCCGAACCTGTTGCCATGCCCTTCCGGCAAGGTAGTCGCGCATCGCCTTCCTGAGGTTCAGAACCCTCAAGAAACCACTGAATCGAACGCGTGCTCCACGGAAGAGAAGGCGAACTGGCGAAGGCGCTGATTCCGCACCAGGAAGATTTGGGTCTTTGCCCATAAGGATGAAAGCCAACCAAACCAGCATCCGCACCACTATCAATCGCCCAAAGAGCCCCGTCCGCCCCGCTGCACTTCGCCTGCCGCTCTCAACTCGCGTTTGCGTCAGTAGCGGTCACGAGGCTCCAATCCATCGCCCTACCACACCACACCACCTGGAGTCTTCCGGATCTCCTCAGCGTCAAGACACCTCAGGCACGAGGCATCCCCGCAAGAATCATCTCAGCGAACTCGCGAACCACCCCTTCTCCGCCCCTCCTCAGGCATCGAGTACGGACCACACCCAGGATTCCCGGCTCCGCATCGGCCGGGCAAGCCGACCAACCGACGCGTCGCAGGACCTCCAAGTCATTGATGTCATCGCCAATATACGCAACCTCATCCCACCCCAATCCCAGTCGCTGCAGCAGGCCATCGACCACCTCCAGCTTGTTCTTCACCCCCTGGAACAGGTGATCCAGCTTCAGTTTGGCCGCTCGACGTTCGACAATACGGGTGTTCTCAGAGGTGACGATCCCCACCTGGATTCCAGCCTTCCGCAACAGGGCCAACCCCATGCCGTCACGCGTGTTGAACTTCTTCAGCTCATCACCCGAGTCCGAGTAGTACATGCCGGCATCGGTCAGGACTCCATCGACATCACTCAGGAGCAGACGGATGGGCCGAGTTCCACCCTGCGGCCGACGCTCCTGCAGAAGACCTTCTATCATCCGCCAGTCCGATGGCTCATCCAGTTCCAAATACGATTCATCCGCCATGGGACACGCGACCATGCGTCCGTGCAGCCGGCTTCCGGTCTTCAACAGAAGATCCCTGGTGGAAATATAAAAGGCTCCGTTCTCCACATGATCTCCCGGAAACTCCTGCCGCCTCGGCCGACAACCTGGATCATAATTCACCGGCGTTGCATCACCCTCTTCCGTGAGCGTCCATCGAAAGCGCTTCTGCGGCACCACCGACACCAGGCTGTCCGCCTTGCGCGCACGCAGGATCCCGATCCCCCGGGTCAGATCCTTTGATGTCAGCAATGGTGATGTCGCCTGGATCAGCACCATATGCCCAAAATCATGGGTTAGGGCGAACTCAATCATCGCCGACTCCGTGCTCGCCGTGTCGGTCGCCGTCTCCGGACTGCGCCCAATGACGGTGACCCGCGAGGATCCATAGGCCTCCACCACACCCCGGATCTCGGCGACATCGGTGGCGACATAGACATGATCAATCTCCGGACATCCGGTGGCTGCATCGAGTACCCAATAGACAAGGGGGCGTCCGGCGATCAGCCGGATGTTCTTGCCCGGGATGCTCTTGCTGCCGCCGCGGACGGGAATGAAGGCAACTATTTGGTTCATGGCTGCAGCAATGGGCAGGACAGGACCCGGGTTTAGCGGGCAATCCACTTCAACTTGTCGCGTTGGACCTTCTCGACCGCCAACAGCTCGGTCCTTTTGTACTCAAGAGCCTTGGCCACATTCTCCAAGTCCCGAACCAGGCGTCGCATTCCGTCCGCCTCCAGCGACGCCGCGTGATCCGTCCCCTTCCAGGTCCGATCCAGGGTGAAGTGTCGTTCAACCCAGGTGGCGCCAAGAGTCATGGCCGCGACGTCAGCTGCAATGCCGAGGTGATGACCGGAAAACCCAATCTCCCTGACGCGTTGACCATACCGTTCTTGGAGCCGGGTAATCTCGCGCAGGCAAATGTCCTCAAATGCCACCGGGTATCCGGACGTGCAGCTATAGACAACCACATCCTTCGCCCGATCACGGCTCTCGAAGAACTGGATAACCTTCTCCTCCTCGGCATGGGTGGTCATGCCGAATGAGATGTGGATCTCCCCAGAGTACTTTTCAGCCAGGTAGCCCAGCAGTTCCCAGTGCAGATTGCACGCCGACGGAATCTTGATGAGCTTGGGATTCAACTCCGCCACTTCCCTGGCCGAGGTCAGGTCCCAGACCGAGGTGCTGTAGATGGCCCCGTAATCCTCGCACCAGGTCTTGAGTTGCGCATGCTGCGCCATGTTCAGCTCAAGTGCCTCACGATGCGCCCCATAGGTTGGCCCATAGGCATGCATTGGGTTGGGATGCGGCGCAGTGTACTGTTCAGGTGTCAGGAGTTCGCGGGCGTTTCGCTTCTGGAACTTTACCACGTCCACCTTACAGAACGTGGCAGCGATCATGATCATCTCCTTGGCGATGCCCATGTCACCTTTATGGTTGCATCCGATTTCAGCAATGACTTTTGGGCGTTTCATACGTTGGTTTGTAAGTGTGGTTTCACCGCAGGAGAAAGAGTGCCCCATCAGGAGCAATGGCGGCTCAGAGCGCTTGCGAAGGACAAGCAGATCAGCGAAGGACCTGGTTCCGGCTACATGGTTCCCGAGCTTCTTCCATGATGAACACTTTCATTTCACCGGATCCGCAACGGGTTCTTGGCGCTTTCCAGATTTCGCAGATGGGAGGCGGGCCTTTTCTTCTTCGCTCCCTTGGCACCCTTTGTTGTTCATCCACCGATTGCTGCGATTGGGGACAAGGGTGTGTTGGCCGCAGATGTCGCAGATTTCGCCGACGGGAGATGAGCCATTTCCGCTTGGCACCCTTTGCACCCTTGGTTGTTCAACCCCCCTCCATCCACGGCTTCACAACCCTCGCCCAACCCCCGCCACACCCAACCTGCCGTCCGTCCCCGCGACCAACCCGTCGTACAAGTCCGCCAGGCTCATCGCGAATCCCAGCGACGCGATCCCGAGGATGTCCTCGCGAACCCGAAGGATCTCCGGATGCCATTGGTTGGCCCGGCGGAACACGGTCACCTCAACCTTGTCCTGGGCCACCAACAGATACTCTTCAAGACTGTCGATCCGTTGATATCCCAGAAACTTCTCACGGCGATCCGTCCGCTCGGTTTCCGGTGACAGGACCTCCACCAGAACCCGCGGTTGCCGCTTGAAATAACGGTCGGTGTCCCGTGGATCACAGACGACCATGATGTCGGGGGAATAAAACAGGTCATCACCGGCGACCTGGAGACGGAGCTTCATGTCATGGATGTAACCCCGGCAGGGTTTGCCCTTGAGATGGCTCTGGAGGGCGGCGAAGAGGTTTCCCGAAAGGACGTTGTGCTCCTCACTGGCCCCGGCCATGGCGTGGACCTCGCCGCCAATGAACTCATGACGCACTTCGCTGTGGCGCTCGCCTTCGAGGAAGTCCTCCACTGTGATTCTCCGGCTGCTTTTCAGCCCGCCCATGGCAACAGTCTGCACCCAACCCATTCCGGGCGACAAGAAGGGGAATGGCTTCCTGCATGGTCGCCAACCACAGCCCCCCGTGGATGCCGAGGTCACAAGGCTTCAGCCCAACTTGTCCCACACCCAAAGCCACCGCTTCCCTGCCTCCTTCTGTGTTCTCTGTGTCCTTTGTGACTGATCTCCCCCTCCCTCACCGCCTTTGCGGCTGACGCCCT
>CAZDYB010000331.1:0-5416 GCA_964509045.1 uncultured Akkermansia sp. | reverse complement strand
GGCGACGTTTCGACCCAAACGACCCTAACCTAATGCCAAGCCACTCAGCCCAGCACCTCCCAGTCCTAGCCAATTCGGTGCCAACATTCGCTCCACATCGAATCCCTCCAATGCTCCATGGGGCCGCAACATCTTCCAAAGAAAAGTCCTGAAGCTCCCACCAGCAGCCACACACAACGGGTTCTTCCTTCAACCTTCCCCACCCCCTTGGCTCGAAGCGGCATCCAGGTGGCCGTGAATCGGGGAATAGCACCCAGTCCACCCTTCAACCCGGTCCCGACCAACCCGGGATGTTCCGGACAATCCCATACGCAAACGCCAACCCGATCAACACGCCGTACACCCAAGGCCGGTTGAACGGATGCCAGATCCGCCAACCCAATCCCGCCGCCACCCACGACCCAACACCCCAGGCCACCAAAGGCACATAACTCACCCACAAGGGATTCAGGCTCCATGCCAGTGCCCATTCACCCCGCAACAAGGCATGGGTCGCCCGCAACACACCGCATCCCGGGCATTTGATCCCCAACACCTGGTAACTCCAGCACCGCGGATAGAACACCTGGCCCGCCGGCTCGAACCGCCACAGAAACCAACCCGCCACGCCAAGCATCCCCAACAACAGCCACCCAAAAACCGGATTGCGCCGGGACCGGATCAGGGATGACCCCGAATCCATCGGCGCAGGTTGGGGTACTGGATTCATCAGTCGAACATCGCGACACCCCGCCAGATCCCGATCCCGGTTCACTCGAACTGACTGCTCACCTCGGGTTTGTTGATGGTCATGATCACCCAGATGCCCAACGGCATGCCGATCAGGCAACAGCAACTCGAGAAGCACGGAACTATCGCCAGCACCGCACCCGCCATCACCAATCCCTTTGACCGCAACTTCATCAACCGCAATCCCCCCATCAACACCACCGCAAACACCGCGAGCCCGATCAGGCTCTGCAGGTAACTCGCCCACGGCGGCATCGATGCCTGCATCTCCATCGCCTTCCTCAGGAACTCCGGCGCTTCCGGTGGCAATTGCCCCAGTTGACTCCCCGTCGGCATCACCGCCGTCGCCACCAATCCCGCCAAACCCATCAACATCATCAACCCACCATAGATCGCCAGGCCGATCCCCGGCCCCTGCACCTGGGCCAGCGCCGACGCCCTCCCGTCGACCACCGCAGCACCATAACCACCCGACGGCGCCCCCGAGATTCCCGCCGCCGGCATCGCCACAAAGGCATCGGCAAACTCCGGGACCTGCCCCAATGCCACCCACGTCTCCTCCCCTTCCAGACACACTTCCGAGAACCGGTCCAACCGACGCTCGGAAATCCATTGGCGCACGGTCTCGGACGGGATGGGTCCGTAGATGTTCTGATCTGAACCTTTGACGCGATACATGATTTCTCCTGGATGGAAGGTGCCCGGTGGGATGAAAGGGAGAGGAAAGCGTCAACCCGCAGGCGATGCGACATCGGAATTGCGATACCGATAGGAACGGGCCACGAACACAAATATCAGCGCCACCCCGAAGGTCAGCACCGAATACATCAGGAAACGTCCTGCTGTCACCGATTCCGACCCGCCTGCGCCGCTGGCCACCTGGGTGATGATCGCCACCAGGAAATTCCCTGCCGCCACCGTCAACAGCCAGAAGCTCATGATGGTGCTCTTCATCGTCCGGGCCGCCTGGGTGTAGGCGAACTCCAGGCCGGTGGTGGAGACCAACACCTCCGCCGTGGTGAGGATCACATAGGGCACCGCCTGCCACAGCACACTCAGCTTTTCCCCGGCCCCGATCCGCTGCTGGATCCAGGCCACCACCACATACGAAGTCCCCGCCACGAACATCCCCAGTCCAATCCGCCGCAGTGGGGTCACCTTCATGAGCCTGCCGAAAGCCGGGTACAACACCAGGGTCAGCAGCGGCACCAGGATCATCACCAACAACGGATTCAATGACTGCATCTCTTCACCCCCCAGCGTGTAGCGCCAGTCCCTGCCAAACGCAGTGAAGTTCCACACCTCCACCGACACCATGTCCTTCGCCTGCAACACCCACGTCGAGGAATGCTGGTCAAACATGGCCCAGAAGGGGGGTATCAATGCGAAAACCGACAGCACCGGCGCCACCGACGCCGCCGCCTGCACCTCCTCCCGGGTGAACTTCCCCCCGATCAACGCCCCATCCCAGAACCCACGACCCGCCTCCCGATTCGCCAACGCCTCCATGAACACGGCGAAGAATCCCGCCGACCGCGTCTCCCGGGTCGGCGGCACCATCCGGTACCGCGATCGGCCCAGCCAGAAGATGAATGTCGCCACCGCCATGAGGATTCCCGGAATGCCGAAGGCCCAGGAATACCCATAGTTCTTCGCCACGAACGGGATGGTCAGGAAGGAGAAGAACGACCCGAAATTGATCGAGAAATAGAACGCTGCATATGCCTTCTCATACAGACGCGATTTGCCCTCGGGAAACTGGTCGCCCATGAAGGCCGATACACACGGCTTGATCCCTCCCGCCCCCAACGCAATGCAGGCCAGTCCTGCTCCCAACATCCATACCCGCCCCTCGGCCGCCGCCCGGTTCTGTGTCTCCAATCCCGCCCGCACCGCCTCCGTCAACTCTCCCACCGGCAACGTCGTCACCGGATACAACACATCCGCCAATGCCATCACCCCGTGCCCCACACAGTACAACAGCGAGATCCACAGGATGGTCTTGTACCGACCCCAGATCCGATCCGACAACCACGCCCCCAACAACGGCGTGAAGTAGTTCAGCATGATGAACCAATGGATCCAGATGGTCGCCGTATCCCGCGTCTGGCCCAATCCCCCGTTCATCACCTCGCCGGTGATGTACCCCGCCAGGATCCCTTTCATCCCATAGAAGCTGTACCGCTCACATGCCTCGTTCCCGATGATGAACCGGACCTGGGGCGGAAACCGATCGGATCCGCCCGCCGCCTCTTGCTTCTCAGGGTTGCCTGTCACGGACCCCACAAAACCCCATCGCCACCCTCGTCGCCAAGGCTTTATCCACAATCCAACCCCTTTCCGGACCAGAGGGTCCCATCCCCTGTCCCGACACCCCCCTCCCTCGGCGGATGCAACCCGCCGCTCCCTTCACCGAGCCACTTGCTCCCCTACCCCCGCCATCGACCCGACGCCACGTACAACGCCACCAACTCCGATCGCCGACGCAATCCCAGCTTGTCGAATACCCGGGTCAGATAATTGCGCACCGTCTTCTCGGTCAACCCCGTGATGACGGCCACCTCCCGGTTGGAACGGCCTCGACCGACCAGCTCAAACACCCGCTGTTCCTGACCTGTCAATCGCGTCAATCCTCCCACCAACGCCGCCTTCCCGGCTGCATCAGGCATCCCTTCACCCGATTCCTTCACCGAACCCATCACCCATCCCGCCCGTGCCACTTCCCGCAACGCTCCCACCAGGTCTCCCTCCGCCACATCCTTCAGGAGATAGCCGTCCGCACCCGCCTTCAATGCCTTCAACAACATCGTGTCGTCCGCAAACGATGTCAGGATCAGGACCCGCACCCGCGGCACCACCCGCTTGAGATCGTCAATGATGTCCACTCCCGATCCATCCGGCAGTCGCAGGTCCAGCACGATGACATCCGGTTCCGAGACCGCCGCCAATCGCACCGCCTCGGCACAGGTCCCCGCTTCCCCCACCACCTTCAACCCCGGCTCATCCTCCACCAGATTGCGCAACCCCACCCGGACCACCGCGTGGTCGTCCACCAACAGGATCCTCAACTCCGCCGATGTCGATGTGGGTTCCATTCAGTCGGAAGGTTGTGCAATCCGTGGCAAGGACATCTCCACCACCAGGCGCGTCCCGTTGCCCGGGCTCGATTCCCATCGCTGGATCCCACCCAACTCGCGGACCCGGGCCGCCAGGTTCCGCAACCCGCGTCCCTTGCCCATCCGGGCCGCAGGATCAAATCCGCAACCGTCATCCACCACCTCCAACCGCAGCATCGCCCCCACCGTTTCCAACCGGATGCTGACCCGTCGGGCGGAGGCGTGACGCAGGCTGTTGCTCAACGCCTCCCGGGCAATGTTCACCAGGTGCAACGACTGGAATGCCGTCAGGTCGGCATCCGCACCCGGCTTCACTTCCAGGATCACCTCGACCTCCGTCGCCAGGTTCAGGTGGGCCACCACCCCCGCCAACGTCTCACCAAACCGCACCTCTTCCTCCGTGGTCGGATCCGATTCCCGGATGAACTCGCGAAGCTCACCCACCACCCGCTGCACCGCCTGGATCGTGTCGGCAAGCTGGCCCGCGACATCGCCCTGACCCCGCTCCATCAGGCGCATGGCACGCCGCAATCCCAGGCCCACACCGTAGACCGATTGCAGTGTCCCGTCGTGAAGGTCGCGGCTCAACCGTTCCTGTCGGGCCAATGCCTCCCGCAACTGCCCCGCCAACGCCGCTTCCCGCAACCGGCCCCGCGTCTGCCACCCCAGGGCCGTCGCCCCGGCAACACTCAACGGTATTCCCAACCACCACACCAACTCCGCCCGATACTGGAGCGATGCCGCCTCGAACACCGCCGTGCTCGTGCATCGCGCCGTCCACCTCCGACCGTACCAAGGCATCACGATGTCCCTTTGGAAGCGTGGCGTCGCCGCCACCGCCAACCCCGGGTTCACCCACAGCTCCGGCTTCACCTCCCGCGACATGTACATGTCCACGTGGACGTGCGGCACGCGCTGGGGATCCGTCGTAAAGCCATCACCCCTGATGAACACGGCCAGGAGACCCGTGGTCTGCGCGGCCCGTTGCGCGCCTCGCCGCCTTGCACTGGCTTCGACCGTCTCCCCACGCCGATACCAGCGGATCACGTTGGTGAACTCCAAGGGTCGCAGGGGCATGACAAACCAGAATCCGACCGCCTCGCCTCCATCCCGCTTCTCCAGCCGCGACGGCCGATCCGTCACCCACGCCAGGGGCGACCTCGCCGCCGCTCCCAGGGACGGATGCATCGGCGATTCCGTCAGCAGATCATCCCCCAATTCCGGCAAGACCCATTGCGAATCACCATGCACCCTCCAAACCGGATACCACTCCTTCGCCGGAACGTTGGTGGTCATCCGGACGCCCGGATGCTTCCAACTCCCGGCCTTTGCACGTTCCCGAAAGGCGTCCGCACCCTCAGCCGCGATCCGCGGAGCCACCACCACACAACCGATGTCCGGCAGGTTGGCAGACAATCCCAGAGTATGGGCCAGCCACCCCGTCCAATCCTCCTCCGGCACCTCACCCCCATGACGCGCGCACACATCCCGAAACCGGCCCAGCACCGCTTCATGCCGTTCCATCTTCTGCTCGATCATCGACGTCGCCAGCCGACATTCCGCGTCGAATC
>CAZDYB010000330.1:0-5435 GCA_964509045.1 uncultured Akkermansia sp. | reverse complement strand
GCGGCCGGGCGGGAATCGCATGGGATGGGTTCCGGACCTGGAGCGGCGGATTGGGTGGAACCGGATCGTGCATGGCAGGGGAAGGATCTGAGTCTCGTGACCTCGACGGCCACGGGTGGGTCATCGGACGACTTCGACCCAGGCGTTGTAGTCGGGGACGCCGCCGATGGGATCCACCTGGCCGCGGGCGAGCAGGGTGTTTCCTTCGGGCCAATGGACCTGGAGATTGCCGGGCGCGATCTCGGCGGTGAACACCGTGCCTTCATACGTGCCGGTGTCGGATCGGATCCGGATGCGATCGCCATGGGCGAGGTGAAGTGCGGCGGCGTCGGCGGGGTTGATGAACACGGCGTCGCGTCCGGCGCCGGTGAGCGGATCGATCTCGGCATAGACGAGGGAATTGAACTGTTTGCCGCGTCGGGTGGAGACAAGGAACCGGGGACGGCCTTCCGGGGAACGGGTGCCCACAGGTTCCAACACTTCAGCGGGCAGGGGTACGGCACGGAAATGGGCCCGGCCATCGGGGGTCAGGAAGTTGCCACCTTCACACAGGCGCGGGCCGCCGTACTGGATGGCGTCGCCGGTCTTCTTCAGGTCCTGGATGCCGTCGTAGAAGGGAACGATGCGGGCGATTTCCTCGCGGAGTTTCCAGCCATCCTCGCCGCCGAGGAGGTGGGCTCGGTCGGGGTAAGTGGCGGCGGCGAGATCGCGAAGGATCTTCCATTCGGCGCGCGCTTCACCGACGACGCGCGGGATCTCGGGGGAGAAGGCGATGCGACGTTCCGTGGTGGTTTCGATGCCGCCCTCGTCCTGTTCGTATCGGGTCTTGGCGGGCAGGAGCAGGACTTCTTCCTGGGCGGGTTCGAACATCTGGTCGACCAGGAGGATATCCTGGTGGACGCGGACGGGGACATTGCGCAGGGCGCGGGTGACGTGATCGGGATCGGGGAGGGTGCGGAGGAAGTTGCCGCCGACGGAATAGAGGATGTCGAGTTGGCCGCGATGGGCGGCCTCGACCATTTCAACGGCGGTGAGGCCGGGCCAGTCGGGGATGGGGAAACCGTAGTCGAGGGCGAGGGCATCGCGATTGGCGGAGGTGATGGCTTTGCCGCCGGGGAGCGCGGTGGAGTAGCATCCCATTTCGGCGCCGCCCTGCACGGAAGAATGGCCGCGGATGGGCATCAGACCGGTTTTCTCGCGTCCGACATAGCCGCAGGTGAGTCCGAGGTTGAGGACCATGGAGACGGCATCGGCGCCGTAGAGGTGTTGGGTGATACCCATGCTCCAGACGAAGACGGCGTTTGGGGATTGGTGGAGGAGGGTGGCGAACTCCTCCATGGAGGCGCGGGGAAGGCCGGAGGCCGTTTCGAGCGTGGCGAAGTCGAGGGAGAGGGCGGCCTTGGAGAGTTGTTCCCAGTCGGTGGTGTGATCGCGGATGAAGGCGTCGGCGGTCCAACCGCGTTCGATGAGGATGCGGAGGGTGCCGTAGATGAAGGCGATGTCGCCGCCCTGCCGGACGGGGAACCACCAATCGGCCATGGGCGTGCCGAACAGGGCCGAGGAGGCGGAGGAAGGAACCCAGTAACGGCGCATGCCGGGTTCGAGGTAGGGATTGATGAGGACAACGCGGGTGCCGCGTTGGCGGGCCTCGAGAATGTACTTGGTGGAGACGGGTTGATCGTTGGCGGGGTTGGAGCCGAAGAACACGATGAGATCGGTGCCGTACCAATCGGAGTAGGAACAGGTGCTGGCGGAGACGCCGAGGGCATGTTTCATGGCGCCGGTGCTGGGGGCATGACACAGGCGTGCGGCGTTGTCGATGTGGTTGGTGCCGAGAAAGCGGGCCACTTTCTGGGACATGTAATAGACCTCGTTGGTGACGCCGCGGGCGGTGATGAAGAACGCGAGTCGGCGTGGATCGGTGCGGCGGATGCGGCTGGCGAGGCGGTCGAGGGCTTCGTCCCAGGAGATGCGGGTGAAGCCGGGTTCACCGGCACGCCGGAGCAGGGGATAGGGCAGGCGACCGAGTTCACGGAGTTGGGCGTTGTCCCAGCGGAGGTCGCCGGGAGCGGCGCCGCGGAGACGGGCGAGTTCGGCGCGAAAGAGTTCGAGATTGGCGAGGGGAGCGGGATCGAACTCGGGCATGGTATTCAACCGAAGCAGGTTGAGTCGGGTCATGCAGAGATGGGTGCCGCTGAGGGTCCAGTCATGGAAGCCGGCCACGCCCAGGGCGCAGCCGTCGCACACCCCGCGGCTGAGGACCTTCCATGCGTAGGGCAGGTTGTCGCGATTGCGCCACACGATCCCGAGCATATCCCGGAAGTGGGTGGGCTTGGTCTGGCCAAGCCCAAAGGGCATCAGGTGACGAAGCCGGTCGGTCCAGGTGGACTGGAGACGGTGAGACATGGGTTGAACATGCCGAAGGCCGGGTGTGGGAGGCGAGCCCGTGATGGATGTCCCCGCGGGGAAGAAGTATCCGGAATTGTTTCGAACTTTTCCGGATTGCCTGCGTAACACGGTACAGAAGCGCATGAATTGGCCGTTTCAGTCGACGGATGAGCAGGTCATGTGGCGGGTGCAGCACGGGGCGGATCCGGCTGCGTTCGCCGAACTGGTCCGTCGATGGGAGACCCCGATCCGCCGCATGTGTGCGCGGATGACGGGAGATCTGCATCGGGGTGAGGACCTGGCCCAGGAAGCGTTCAGCCGGGTGTTTTCGCATCGGGCGGATTTCCTGCCGGGATCCCGATTCTCGACGTGGCTGTGGCGGATTGCGTTGAACCTGTGCCGGGACGAATTGCGTCGGCGCAATCGTCGGGCGGAGTCGCCGTTGGGAGACGACGACGAGGGTGAGGGCCCGGGGGGGGGGGGGGGGGGGGGGGGGCGGCGGGGGGGGGGGGGGGGGGGGGGGGGCCCCCCCCGGTATGGTCTCGGCAGGGCCGGATCCCTCGCAGCGGATGGTGGAAGGGGAGCGGGCGGAGGAGGTGCGGGGAGCCATGCTGGAGTTGCCGGAGCATTACCGGACGGTTCTGGTGTTGCGGCATTACGAGGGTTTGAAGTTTGGGGAGATCGGACAGGTCCTGGGGATCCCCGAGGGAACGGTGAAGTCGCGGATGGCGGAAGGCCTGACGCAATTGGGGAGGCGTTTGAGAGCGCGTGGAATGACGCAATGAAGGGATTGGAAGACATGGAACACCCGACGACAGAGCGATGGATGGCGTGGTTGTACGGCGAGGCTTCGCCCGGGGAACGGGCGGATTGCGAGGCGCACCTGGCGGTCTGCCCGGAGTGTCGGCAACAGGTGGAAGAGTGGCGGTCGGCGTCGGCGGCATTGGACCTGGATCAGGCGACCCTGACGATTCCGCGGGGTCGTCCGTTGGGCATGGCGCGGTGGGTGGGGTGGGGATTGGCGGCTTCGGTGCTCTTGTTGTTGGGGTTTGCGGCGGGTCGGATCGGGGGGGATCGAGGCGAGGGGATGCGGAAGGAATGGGCGCAGTGGAAGGTGGAAGTGGAGCGGCGGGAGCAGGAACGGAACGAAGCCTTGATGCAGGATGTGGCGCGGGCGGCGATGGCGGCTGGCGCGGAGGAAACGCGGCGCTGGCTGGGTGAAGTGACGCGGCAATGGGCGGAGGCGCGGGCGGAGGATCGCAAGGAATGGGACGGGATCCGCGAAGTGTTGGCGAACCTGGAGGATCGGCGGGAGGCGGATGCGATCGCGGTGCGGGCGGGCTTGCTGGGGTTGGCGCGATTTACGGGGACCGGGTTTGAGCAGACGCGTTCCCAGCTGCAGCAGTTGGGACAGGTGCCGGTGTCGGAACCGGTTCCCCGGGACCCCTGATTTGCAACGGAGCACCAACGGACATCACATCATGAAGAACAGATACACTGTCGGGCTGGGCGCGATCCTCTGGGTTGCGCTGAACTTCAACCTCCAGGCGGCGGAACGTCGTCCGGCGCCGGATCAACCGCCCCTGCCGGCTCCGCCTGAGTTGCACGAGCGCCAGCGGGTACAGCCCCCGGAACCACCGTTCCCTCCGGAGCCGCATGAGGGGGGAGGACTGCCCGGGGAAGTGGCGGCGATGTTGCAGGAGCAGTTGATGCGGGCGACGCGGGAAGCGGAACGGATGGTGGAGGAGACGCGACGCCGACTGCCGAAGATGCGGCAGGAATTCTCGGAGATGTCCTTCGCGGCGCGGGGACCTGCGAGTTATCGGACCTTGATCCTGCCCATGGGCGAGGGTGGGCTGGAGTCGGGATCGGTTCGCGAGGATCTGACGATCATGGGTCGGGTGTTGGACAAGGCGTTGCATCCGGAACAGGAACGGCGATCGAATCCGTTCCGGTTGGAGCTGGGCAGCATGCGGATGGGTGGAAGGAACGAACTGGATGCGTTGTACCTGGAAGGGTACGGGGCGGTGTTCCTGTTGGAGGTGGACTATCCCCTGGCACCGGCGCCGGTTGCGGAGAAGGACGGGGAAGGGGAAGTCGGCGAAGTGGATGAAGCCTGGGAAGAGGCGCGTCGTGAGGTCCGCGGCCGAAAGGGATCCGAGCCGCTTCCTTACCTGCGGGAGCGTCAGGGGCCCATCTACGAGGAACAGCGGGTCGAGGGGGTGAAGGTTCGGTTGTTGGAAGCCTTGCGACAGGGTCGGAACATCCGGGCCCTGCGACCCGATGAAACGTTGACGGTGGTGCTGAGCGGTCCGGCGCCGGGAGGGCGGATGCGGTCAGCGAAGGTCCGGACCGCACGGCAGGAAGGTGTCGGTGGTGATGGATCCACCGAGGTGAAGGTACGGAAGGAAATCGTCGAGCAGGGTCCGCCGAGCGGATCGGTGCTGACGTTGCGGGTGAGGAAGTCGGAGCTGGAACAGTTGGCGAAGGAGACGCTGAAATGGGACGAGTTCGTGAAGCGGGTGGCGGTGCAGGTGCGGTTGGAACGGGATGAAGTGGGAGGTGAAGGGAAGCCCTGATCGGGTGGCGGGTGCAGTGACAAGTCGGGTTGAAGGTCCATTCCGGAAACGGGATGGGCCTCCTTGTCGGTCAAGAGCCTGTCTGAGGCATGCGGTGGGATCGGTGGCTTCTCCCTGATCGTGTTCCGCAATGCCTTCGTCGTTCGCTTGTTGCAGATCGCTGGGGCTATGCGCGTCGCTCACGCCTCGGCTTTCAGCCAAATGTCTTGTCGCAGCACCCCTGGGAGTATTCGGATGGGCCCTGACAGACCCTTTGCCGAAGTAGGAATGTCTCGCCGTTGTGGATCAGCCCTGAATCTATCAAGGGACATGTCATGAAGGTATTCATCAACCTTGTTTCCGCTGCCTGTGCACCGCTTTGTCTGTTGCTTTGGGCAGGGTGCAGAAAACCAGGTGAAAGCCCGGGTGATGGGGTGAAGTTCAATCCGGAGGTGAGTCAAGGGCAGGTCAGGGTGGTTCTCCTCCGGG
>CAZDYB010000329.1:0-5439 GCA_964509045.1 uncultured Akkermansia sp. | reverse complement strand
CTGGATTCGTTGCGGCGTGCGGCGGAGCAGTTGCCGCGTGTGGACGCGATTGGTTGGAGTGCGGCGGGGGTGTATGTGAACAACCGGGTGAAGGTGGCCTCGTTGGTCCGTGGGGTGTCGAAGGAGGATTTCGATGGTCGGGTGAAGGATCTTTTCCTGCGGTTGAAGGAAGAGTGTGGGGGGATTCCGTTCGAGGTGGTGAATGATGGGGAAGTGACGGCGTTGGCGGCGTCGATGTCATTGGGGGTGAATTCGGTGTTGGGGTTGTCGATGGGCACGAGCACGGCGGCTGGGTTTGTGACGGCGGACGGGGGGATCACGACCTGGTTGAATGAACTGGCGTTTGCGCCGGTGGATTACCGGTTGGATGGACCGAGGGATGAGTGGAGTGGGGATGCCGGGTGTGGGGTGCAGTATTTCAGTCAGCAGGCGGTGGGACGGTTGCTGGGGCCGGCGGGGATCGAGGTGGAGGCGGGAATGCCTTTGCCGGAGAAGTTGAAGGTGGTGCAGGCGTTGATGGCGGCCGGGGACGAGCGGGCGCTGCGGATCTACCAGACCATTGGGACGTACCTCGGTTATGCGGTGGGTCACTGGGCGGATTTCTATGCGATGGATCACCTGTTGATCCTGGGGCGGGTGACATCTGGCCCGGGTGGGGATGTGATTCTGGACGGGGCGCGGGAGGTGTTGCGGGAGGAGTTTCCGGAGTTGGCGAATCGCCTGCGGTTCCACGTGCCGGACGAGAAGGAGAAGCGGCATGGACAGGCGATTGCGGCGGCGAGTTTGCCGGTGATCAAAACAACGCCTTGACCGTCTTGAACGGGGCTCCCTAGTGTGCGCGCTCTTTGCCGTCCCGGGATTGCCGGGGTGGCGTCATTTCCAGTCCGTACAAAGGCAACATTGTGAACGTTTCCGTCGAGCAGCTCGGTCCATGCAAGAAACTCCTCCGGGTGGAGGTCACCGCTGACAAGGTCAACGCGATTTTCGACGAGGTGACGGGCCAATTTCAAAAGGCCGTGCAGCTCCCCGGCTTCCGGCCGGGCAAGGCCCCGAAACACCTGATCACGCGGTCGCACGAGCCGCGGATCGTCGAGGAGACTCGAAAGAAGTTGGTGGATGATTCGTTTCGGACAGCGGTGCAGCAGGAGAAGTTGAGGGTGGTGGCGACCCTCGACGTGGAGGAGCAGCAGTTCGGTCGCAACCAATCGGCCCAGTTCACCGCGACGGTGGAGGTGGAGCCGGAGTTCGAGCTGCCGAACTACAAGGGGTTGGCGGTGCGCCGCGAGTTGGCGGTGGCGACCGAGGCCGATGTGGAGCGGGCCTTGGGGATCCTGCGGGAGCAGAACGCGGCTTACAATGACGTGGAGCGGCCCTTGCAGGACGGGGATGTGGCGATGATCAGCTACAGCGGTACCACGGATGGCAAACCGTTGACGGACATCGCGCCGACCGCGGTGGGACTGACGAAGAAGGAGAACACGTGGGTATTGATCAAGGCGGGTTCCTTCCTGCCCGGTTTCACGGAGCCGCTGGTGGGTGCGGTGAAGGGTGACAAGCGGACTGTGACGGTGACGTTGCCGGCCGACTTCGTTCACGCCGAGCTTTCGGGTCTCACGGTGGTTTATGAGGTCGAGGTGCTGGGGGTGAAGGAGAAGATCCTGCCTGAGGTGAACGATGAGTTTGCCAAGCAGTTCGGAGCCGAGGATGTGGCGACCCTGATGGCCGGTGTCCGTCGGGACCTGCAACGCGAGTATGACATGCGCCAGAAGCGCTCGATCCGTGACCAGTTGCTGAAGCAGTTGCTGGCACAGGTGGAGTGTGAACTGCCGGAGAGCGTGGTCGCCGCCGAGACCAAGAGCATCGTCTACAACATCGTCAACGAGAACCAGCAGCGCGGCGTTTCCAAGGAGGCGGTCGATGGCAAGCGCGACGAGATTTTCCGCAATGCCTCGGAGAGCGCCAAGGAACGGGTGAAGGCGGCCTTCATCCTGGGCCGCATTGCTGCGACCGAAGGGCTGCGGGTCGAGGACCGGGAGTTGACGCAGCGGGTCCTGCAGTTGGCGCAGCAGAACAATGTGACGCCTGACAAGATGGTGAAGTTGATCCAGGAAAAGAATGCGGTCGGGGAAATCCGTCAGGACATCCTCACCGGCAAGGTCCTGGATTTCATCGAGATCAATTCCAAGATCGAGGATGTCGCTCCGTTGCCGGTGTCCAATCCCGCCGCGGAAGCCTGAGTTGACGGGATCCGTGGAATGGATGGTCAACGGGGTCGGCAGCCATGCCGGCCCCGTTTGCTTTTCACGGGCGGATTTCCCAGGAGGCGTGGCGGGTGGCGATGCCCTGCTGATGGAAATCCGCTTCAAAGTCCGTGACCACGGCCAGCAGGGCGGCCGGGGTTTCCACCGGATGAAAGGATGGTTGGGCGGTACCGACTTCCATCATCTGTTCGAAGTAGCTGGCGTCGTCGGTCCGCACATGGAAATGGCCGCCGGGGCGGACAGCGCGAACGACCAGTTCGGTGAACCGTTCGTTGATGAGGCGGTTCTTCCAGTGCCGGCGTTTGGGCCAGGGATCCGGGAAATACACGTGAAGGGCTTCAAGCGATCCGGCGGGGATCATCCATTCCAGCACATAGGCAGCTTCGAGTCGGAGGGCCCGGACATTGGTCAGTCCCAGGCGCCGGGATTTGCGGTCGATCTTCCTGAGGCGCCCAAGCAGTCGTTCCACCCCGAGGAAATTCCGGTCCGGATGGAGCGCGGCATGATGTACCAGGAAGGATCCATCCCCGGCCCCGAGCTCGACCTCCACCGGAGCGGTCCGGCCGAACATGCCGGGCCAGTCGAACCGCTGCATGATGTCCGCCCGCAGGATGAAGGATTCCTGCGGGGACCCGGCGATGTCCGCGGCAGTGGGGGAGGGCACGGTTTGCATCGGGGGACTTCACCTATCCCCGGGGCTGATCTCAAGCCTCGGTGGCGGGATCAGGGAGCGGGTCTGGTCGGGGCGGGCGATGGGATGCGCTGGAAGACGAGGATGTGTTGACGGGGCAATTCGCGACGGGTCTGGACGAACTGGAGCGGGTGGAGGGCCATCTCACGTCGGACCTGGAGTTCGGTCATCTTGTGAAGGGGCTTGATGGGAACCCAACGATCCTCGCCGCGATACTCGACGAAGACGAGGCGGCCGCCGGGCTTGAGGGAATCGACCATGGCCCGGGTCATTTCGAACGGGTGATCGCACTCGTGATAGACATCGACCAGGAGGATGAGGTCGAGGGAGTTGGTGGGAAGCCGGGGATCGGTGGGTAGGGAAAGGACGGGGACGACATTGGTGATGCCGCGGGTGGCCATGTTGGTGCGGAGGATGGCGATCATCTCGGGTTGGATGTCGGAGGCATAGACGCGGCCCTGGGGACCGACGCGTTGGGCCATGCGCCAGGTGAGATAACCGCTGCCGGCGCCGACATCGCCGACGACCATGCCGGGGCGGAGACCGAGGGCGTCGACGAGGGTGTTCGGGCGTTCCTCGATCTCACGTTCGGGACGTTCGAGCCACGGGGCGCCGTGATGGGTCATGTAGTGGGCGATCTCGCGACCGAGAAACCACTTGCCGATGCCATCGGGTGACCCGGGCCGGTTTTCGTAGAGGGGAACGGGCGGGGGAACGGGCGGGGGAACGGGTTGGGCGAGGAGGGATCCGGCGCCAGCGGGAATGAGGAGGAGGAGAAGAAGGAGGTGGAGGAGGGATTTCATGGGGTGGAACGACAGGCACGGACGAAGGCCTGGTAGATGCGCAGGTGCTCGGGGTGCCGGTCGGCGAGGCGTTCGGAGTGGAACTGGATGGAAAGGAACCAAGGGAAGACCGGTGCGTCAGTGCCGATGAGTTCGGTGGCCTCGATGATTCCGTCGGGAGCAATGGCGACGGGGCGGAGTTCCGGGGCGAGTTGATCGATGGCCTGGTGATGGGTGCTGTTGACGGCGAGGGACGCGCGGCGGGTGATGCGGGCGAGGAGCGAACCGGGATCGACGGCGACGGGATGGACGGTCTGGTCCTTGAGATCGCAGCGGTTGTGTTGGACTTCGGAAGGATGTTCGGTGGGCAGATCGATGTGGAGGGTGCCGCCGAGACCGACGTTGATGAGTTGATGACCGCGGCACACGGCGAGCAGCGGTTTTGGGTTCTTGAAGAGTTCGGCGATCACGGACAGTTCCTGGATGTCACGGGCTGGATCCACCCCGATGCAGCGGGCTGCGAGCGCCGGGGATGCGTCGGGCCGATGGATCTCGGGAAGGATGTCATCGCCCCCGGTGAGGAGGACGCCATCGGCCTCGGAGATGGCCTGGCGGATGAGCTTGGCGTCCATGGTGAGGGGCAGGATCCAGGGCAGGGCGCCGGCGGCGATGAGGGTGTCGGAGTAGCGATGGGACAGGCTGACGCTGGGGTCATCGAATTCGATCCCTGCCGGGGCGAAGCTGGGAGTGACGAGGATGACGGGGCGACGGCGTGAGGAGGAGCGGCCCATGGAGACAAGGGAGTCTGGAATGGAGGATCAGTCGAGGGGGTGTTCGGGGAAAAGTTCCCGGATGCGTTTGCGGACGGCGACGATGTCCTTGGGTTTGTAGCGGCGCCGGACGTGGCCGCGTTCGAGGGCGTCGAGGAGTTCGAGCCAGTCGAGGAGGGGTGGATTTTCGAGGGCAACCCATTCGATTTCCCGGCCGCGACGTTTGGGTCGTTCAAAAAAGCGCCATTCGGTGCCCACATGCTGGGCGTAGACGTGGCGCTTGATGCCGTCGTCACCGGGTGTGGTCCAACCGATTTCAGCTTTGGCTCCCATGAGGTTCCTGGAGGTAGGGGAAGGGAAGGGGTGGGAGGATCAGACGGTGGGTACGGGATCTTCGGGAAGATCCACGGAGGCGACGGCCATGGCGGCGATGCCTTCCTGGCGCCCGACGAACCCGAGGGTTTCGTTGGTGGTGGCCTTGACGCCGACGCGGGTGGGTGGAATGCCGAGGGCATCGGCGATGTTCTGTTTCATGGCGGCGATGTGGGGTTGGATCTTTGGGCGTTCGGCGATGAGGGTGGAGTCGATGTTGACGATGCGCCCGCCACGGAGTTGGACGCGACGTGCGGCCTCGACGAGGAAGATGCGGCTGGGGGCGTTGCGCCAGCTGGGATCGTCGTTGGGGAACAGGTGACCGATGTCGACCTCGCCGACGGCGCCCAGGACGGCATCGGTGATGGCATGGAGGAGGGCATCGGCATCTGAATGGCCATCGAGCCCATGGGAATGGGGGATGGTGACACCACCGAGGACGAGGGGACGACCTGTAACCAGAGCATGGACATCATAACCGATGCCGACGTGAACCATGCGTTGGAGCGTGGCGTGGTGGGGGACGGGATGGAAGGGTTGAAAGGGGCGGATTCAGGGTCGGG
>CAZDYB010000328.1:0-5450 GCA_964509045.1 uncultured Akkermansia sp. | reverse complement strand
CTGACTTGAAGCCGATACGGGGCGAGAAACGATCCATCAAGGAATGCGGGGGAAAACAGAGGTATTTGCAAAAATGCGATGTCACCGCATTTTATCACCATGTGGATCAACCGCGCCATCGAGGCAGAAATCATTGCACTCGCCGCCAAGCGACCGGTGGTGGTCCTCTCCGGGGCCCGCCAGACCGGCAAGACATCGCTGTTGCGTCGCTGCTTTCCGAAGCACTCCTACGTTTCCCTCGACCTCCCCAGTGAAGCCGAGCAAGCCGAACACGATCCGGGCTCCTTCCTCTCCCGCCATCCGTCCCCGGTGATCATCGACGAGGTGCAATACGCCCCAAAACTCTTCCGGCGCATCAAGGGGGTCGTCGACCAACGACGGAAACAGCCCGGCCAGTTCCTTCTCACCGGATCCCAGCAGTTCCGCCTCATGAAGGAGGTGTCCGATTCCCTCGCCGGGCGGGCGGCCCTGCTGACGCTCGAAGGCCTTTCGGAAACGGAAATCCTCGCCGCCCACCCGGATGCCCCCCTGACCGAACGTCTGTGGCGCGGGGGATGGCCTGAGCTTTGGGAGGACCGGTCACTGGATCCGGTCTCCTTCCTGAACTCCTACATCGCAACCTATCTGGAACGGGACGTCCGCTCCTTCGCCCAGGTGGGAAGCCTCCGGGATTTCGAACGTTTCCTGCGCGCGTGTGCCATCCGCTCGGCCAATCTCCTCAACAAGGCAGATCTCGCACGCGATGTCGGAGTCGCTCCGTCGACCATCAACCAGTGGATCTCGATCGTGGAGGCAGCCGGCCAGATCCTCCTCCTCGAGCCCTGGTTCAACAATCAGGGCAGACGTCTGATCAAGAGTCCCAAACTCTACCTGTCCGATACCGGCCTCCTGTGCGCACTTCTGAACCTCCGATCCCCGGACGCGATCGGTCAGTCTGCCTTCGTGGGTGCCATTTGGGAGACGTACGTCGCGACCCAACTGCGGCATCGCGAGCGCCGCACTGCACCCACCGCACGAAGCGTCTACTTCTGGCGCGACGGCACCCGCGAGGTGGACTTCGTCACGGAGTCGGATGGGGAACTCTCCCTGTGGGAGGCCAAGTGGAAGGAGCACCCGACGGTGGATGATGCCGTCAACCTCCACCACGCCCTGCATGCCTTCGGTCCAGCGCGTGTCGCCAAGGCGTCCATCGTCGCCCGACCACCCAACCGTCATCCCATCGCGCCCGGGATCGAGGCAGTCTCAACCCGGGATCTCTGATCACGGCTGACGGGAAGGCGGCGAGAGAATGGGGTCGTACCTGGAGCCTGTCCCTGGAGGAAGCGCCTTGGGTCGGTTTCCGTTGATCCGTGCGAGGCCTCAGCTGTGTCCCTGCGGCAGGATCCGTGATGATCGCGGATCACATCCGTGTGGCCTCGGGGACGATCCGTGGGCAGGATGTCGGGCAACCATCATGAAAAAGCGGATCTGGAAGATTGCGGGCATCAATTTCGATCATTTCCACATGGGCGACCTGTTGCGGATGGCGGTGGAGCATCCGCAGGTGAAGGTGGTGGGGTTGGCGGACGAGCAACCGGCCCGGATGGAGGAGGCGGTTTCCAAGCTGGGAATACGGCGGGAACTGGCCTTCACCGACCATCGCGAATGCCTCGAGAAGACCCGGCCGGATGTGGTGATCCTGTGCCCGGCAGCATCGCGACATGGTGAATGGGTCAGGAAGGTGGCGCCCTATGGTGTGCATCTTCTGGTGGAGAAACCCTTTGCCGGTTCATTGAAGGAGGCCGATGCGATGGTCCGCGCCATGCCGCAGGGTCGCACGCTGATGATCAACTGGCCGTTGCAGTGGGTGGCGTCGCATCGCAAGGCGCATGACCTGGTGATGGCGGGGGTGATCGGGGAGGTGCTGAACGTGTGGCATTTCGGAGGGAACCGCGGTCCGTTGTGGCACGGGGCGGACAAGGAGGAGAGGACGGCGGAACAGGTGGCATCGGAGAAGCCGCATTCCTGGTTCTACCAGAAGCAGCATGGAGGAGGATCCCTGCTGGATTACCTGGGTTATGGGACGACCCTGGGCACCTGGTACCAGGGCGGGCGTCGGCCCTTGGATGTCACGGCGGTGGTGGATCAGCCGCCGGGGTTGGAGGTGGACGAACATTCCATCGTGGTGGCGCGGTATGCGCATGGACTTTCCAAGTTCGAGACCCGCTGGGGGACGTTCACGGATCCGTGGATCCTCCAGCCCCAACCGCGTTGTGGTTTCGTGATCGCGGGGACGGAGGGAACGATCAGTTCCTACGACTACGAGGACTTCGTGACGGTGCAGACCCGACGCCGGCGTCAGCCCACTCCGGTGGCTGCACCCCAACCGCGGGCGCCGCACCGCAACCCGATCCAGTACCTGCTGCATTGCCTGGATCGGGACGAGCCCTTGCAGGGACCGGTCAGCCTGCCGATCAGTCGGATCGGCCAGGAGATTGTGGATGCGGCGGTGCGGAGCGCGCGGACGGGTCGGACGGTGAAGTTGTAGGATGCTGGCCGGGGCATGCCGGGCGGAAGTCGTTCACTGCCTGGCTTGGCGGCGGGCGACCCAGGGGATGGATGACCGGTTGGGGCCGGGTCGTGTACCGATGATCCAGCCTTGTGGGTTGATGGCGACAACCTGACCGGCGGGAGCGCCGGCGGTGGTGCCGAAGACATTGGAGGGGTCGTCGAGGGGCCAGAATCCGGCGTGATTGAGGCTGGCGACATAGGGCAGGGTGAGGGCGCCATCGCGGCCGGCCATGGCAAGGACCTCGCCGGTCATGGAGAAGCCGAGGGCGACGGATTCGGTCTGGTTGGGAGGGCGTACGAGCTCGACCACGCGGAGGGAGTCGCCGGTGCCCGTGGGAATCCAGACACAGGCCCGGCGGAGGGAGCCTTTGCCGCACCAGCCGGCGACCGCCCCGGCTCCATTGATCGCTTCCGCTCCGGACTCGGTGGTGTCGGTCAGCAACGGCAGGGCATCGGTGGCGGGGATGCCGTCGACGCGAGAGGTGCGGAAGGCGCGCGACAGATCACCCCGTTTACCCTGACCGACCGTCTGACCGCGTGCGTTGACTGCGGTGAGTTCGATGTCCCGCAAGCCGTCGCCCCGGGCTGCCTTGGGCGTCCGCCCGGACTGACCCAGAACCGGCTCAAGGGATCGGCCCTGTTCGCGGCGACCGATCCACCAGGATCCGTCATCGCTGGCGGCGGTGATGCGACCGGAAAACGGGAGGCGTTTGCCCTGGATCCAACCTGCGGCCAGGCCGCGGTCCTCTGAATCGATGGCGCCAGCCACCTCGGGAAGCGTGGTGGGGCCGGTGGAAGTGAAGGTGGCGGGCAGGATGGAATCCCAGCCGGCCGGGGCGGACTTCAGCAACTCGGGTTGTTGGGAATCGAGATTCCAACGCCAGTAGACCGGGTGTTCGCGTCCTCCACGAACCGTGTGGATGCCACCGATCAGGACGACGTGCCGGTCATCGACACGGGTGACCGGGCTGATGGCGGTGACCTGAAGGGTGCCGGGGCCTGGGGAGGGCAGGTCCTGCCGGGTCCAGTCGGGTCCGTCATTGAGGTAGGCGGTGGCGGAATTGTCGGGGGCGAGGTCGTAGGGGAGGCGAGAGCCGGTGATGAGTTCGAGGGTGACGCGTTCCTGTTCGAGGAGTTGATCGGAGACCGGGACGAGTTGGAGGTTGAGTTCGGAGACATCCTTGGGGAACCGGATGCGGGCTGCGCCGCCCTGGCGAGCGTTCTCGGCGAGGAGTGTGCCGGGGCCTTCGAGTTTGAGTTCGTAGTCGGTGCCGTAGTTGGCGGCGCGGGGATTGCGTCCGACGCGGAAGGCGACTTCGAGTTCGGGGAGATTGCCGGAGAGGTCGGGAGTGCGGGAGAGGAGGAACCGGGCGGGTTGACCGGTACGTTCGTCGGCGACATCGGGGCGGGCGACGACATCGACGACGGAGCCGATGGAATGATGGGCCCGTGAGAAGGCGACGTGGTATTCGCGGAAGCGACCCTGGGCGGGTTGACGGGCCTGGGGATCATGGAAGGCGAGGAGTTGGAGGTGACCGCGGGTCAGGTCGGGTGAGCGGAGACGGAACTCGGTGATGCCGCGGGAATCGGTGCGGCCGGCGCCGGAAGACTGGATGGCGCCGTTGACCTGCAACCAGACGTTGGAGCCGGTGATGGGTCGGGTTTCGCCCTGGCCGGGCATGGGTTGGAGGGCGAGGCGGACGGGGACGATCCATTCACCGGGAGCGGGTGAACGGACCTCTCCGATGGCGACCTCGATGGAACCGTGGAGGGCGGGTTCATCGGGGACGACGCGGGAGCGCCGGGATCCGGATCCGGACTCGGGCAACCATTCGTAGCGTTGGGAGCGCTGGCCGTAGACGGGCAGCACGCGTTCGACATGGCCGATGGGCTTGAAGGCTGGGGGCAGGTTGGCGGGTACGGAACGGACCCGGACCAGTTCACCGCCACCGCCGACGGGGAGGGCTTTGAATTTCCCGCCTGGTACACCTTGCAGGCGGGAGAAGTCCCAGGCGACCTGGGAAAGGGCATTGCCGGTCCCGTCGAAATTGGAGGCCTGGGCTGAGCCGCCGCCCCAGGGAAAGTCGACGGGGCCGAGCTTCTTGAGGAGCTTGAACTCGGCGGGACCGGATTCGGGACCGCGCGGGGCGGGGAGTCGGCCGGTGAACCAGTTGCGGGCGAGATCGAAGTCTTCGGTGCTGCCGAGGTACAGGCCGACGAGTTCATTGGTTTCGGGGCGGCCGAGGGGCAGGGCGAGGTCGGTGGCCATATGCCGACCTTTCCAGGTGAATTGCCGGTACTGGCCGAACTGCTGGCGATGACCGAAGCGGACGGAGTTGTCGGAGATCCGGTAGTGATGCATGCGTCCGGCATAACTGGCGTTGGCATTTCCGATCGCCCAGATGTCGAGGAACATCGAGTGGACGAAGTCGAGGTTGGAGATGCGCCCGCAATCGGTGTTGAAACCCAGGCTCGCGTTCAGCACCAGGTTGTCGCTGAACGTCACCCGTCCGCCGTCGGCATAGCCCGATCCACATCCGGATGACCCCATCGCGATCACTCCCAGGCCACCCTCCGTTCCACGGATCTGACAGCGTCGGACGAGGATCATGCGGCGTTCGGGATCGTCATTGATCCAGGTCGGGCTCTGTCCGGGGACATTCCCGGCACCGGCCATCATGAGCGTGGTATAGCCGCTGTACTCGGTGTGGAACCCGTGGATCTCGCAATCCTCCACCACCCACGGCCGGGGATCATCGCCCCAGGGTTCCTGGCCGACATCGATGGTCCCCACGGCGAGCGGGAAGGATTCGACGCCGGCGGGGTTGTCGAATCGGGTGTGCGGGACGTAGCCGATGGCGCCGTGGTTGCGGACGATGACGCGGCGGACGCGGCCGGTG
>CAZDYB010000327.1:0-5487 GCA_964509045.1 uncultured Akkermansia sp. | reverse complement strand
TGATCATCTGCGTCATCTGCGCAATCTGCGGATCAAACTGCCTTTTCCAGGTTCAGACGGGCTCTGAGATTCACCCGGCGTCCAGAAGCGAAACCGCATCGTCCGGAAAGGCGCGGATCAGCTTGGCATCCATCGTGACCAGGCGAACTCCCAGTTTCCGGGCCAACGCCACGAACTCGCAGTCGTAGGCAGAACACGTGCTGTCGCGCACCCGTTCGAGCACCGCGACCGAATCCACTTCGAACTCCCTGCCGGCGAGCAGCGCCTCCGCCTCCGCCTGCAAAAGGGTCGCCTGGGCAAAATCCAGCGTCCCCCGGCGAAGGTATCCCGCGAGGATGTTGCGAAACTCGCTTCTCCACAGAACGGGCGCGGCCCAGTCGGGTTCCCTTCCCAGCAAGGCTTCCGCCTTCGCCGTGTGTTCACCCGGGAGGAACAGGTAGGCCACCACGTTCGAGTCGACGACGATCACGGCCGTCCCTGCCGCTTGAATGCGTCGATCTCCCGCGCCTTGAACCGGGACGTCCCCAGGGAAGCACGAACTTCCCGAACCCGAGCCAATCGCGCCTCTGTCGGCACCCGTTCCGGGAGGAGCAACCCTTCAAGGCAAACGATGGCCTCGTTGTTCAGGCTGCGGCGATTGGCCGCCGCCGACTGCTTCAGCCGTTGATAGAGGGCGTCGGGAATGTTCTTCAGGGTCAGGGTGGTGGCCATGGCTTGGTTCAACCAGTTCGCAACCATTTTGGTTGCACGTCGAGGGCCGGTCAAGCCGGCGTGCCCGTTCTGCCTTTGCCACCAGCGCGTCGGAACGAAGGATTGGTGGGCGTGTCGTGACTTCGCCTGCCACGGGGCCGGTTGAATTCCTGGGGTGCAAGGGAGGCAAAGCGATTGCCCCGGTTGGGGAAGATGGCGTAAGAACCTTGGAGCGATGAAATTGGTGGGCAAAGCCCTGCTTTACCTCCTGCTGATAGTGGCGGCGGTGATTTGTTTCGGACGGTTCCGGGAGGACTTCTCACGGTCGGATGGCGGAGCGCGCCGCCTCGAGTTGGCCGAGACGCAGCGGGAGGGTGCGGCGGGTGGTGAGACCGCCCCGGCCCTGGATCCGGACGACGGTTTGGCGGCCACCAACACGCCTTCCACCAACAGTGTGGTCACGGCAGGGGAAGCGCTCGGGACCAATCCGGTGGTGGCTGCGGCCGGGGCAACATCCGGGGTGCCATCCCAGGTCAGATCCACGGGGACCCCGCCGTCGAAGGGAACGGTGCGGACAAGTCGATCCGGGCTTTATCTGGGGGGTTTTATCGCATCGATGCTGGGTTTGGCGATCCTGTTGGGGTGGGAGATCAGTCAGTGGGTGGCGGGCAAGGCGGTGCATGGGTTGGGGGCGGACCTGGCGCCGGTGGAGGGGGATCCGGAATACGACGCGGCGGAGGCGGAATGGGCCAAGGGCAATCATCTGGATGCGATCAAGATGATGCGGGAGTTCCTGAAGAAGAATCCGTCACAGCAACATGCAGCGATCCGGATAGCGGAGATCTACGAGAAGGATCTGGGGAATTATCTGGCGGCGGTGCTGGAGTTGGAGGAGGTGCTGACCCGGCGATTGCCGCGTGAGAAGTGGGGATGGACAGCCATCCATCTGGCGAACCTGTATTCGGGCCGGTTGAACCAGTCGGACAAGGCGCTGGCCACGCTTCAACGGATCGTGACGGACTATCCGGACACGGCGGCGGCGCGGAAGGCGCGTCAGCGTCTGGGGTTGCCGGAACCTGCGGAGGCGGCCGAGACGGCTGCGGGCGAGATGGTGGCGGAGGAATTGCCCCCGGCGGAAGAGGAGAATCCGGCCTTGCCGAAGGGGTTCCGCGCCCGGAGGAAGTGATTGCGGCGATCCACCGATTGCGCCGATTCCACCGATGGGATTGGGAAAAGCAGGGTGGTTTGGCCGCAGATGGCGCAGATGGGGGAGAGGGAGGATCTTCCGGATCTGCGAAATCTGCGAAATCTGCGGCAGCATCGTGCGACACTGCGAAATCTGCGGAGGTCTTCTTCCTTCCGGGTTCCACCTGCGGGAATGCGCTGTTCCATCGCATTGCGCCCGGGAAGGTTCGGGGGGTAGTTTCTGCGCATGAGTGAGGGCGCGGTACCAATGGAAACGACGGGCAAGGGTCTGCCTGGTTACCATTCGATACCGGGGGTCCACGACGAGTTGTGTGGGACGACGGATGGGTTCCGTCCGGTTTGGCGGGAGTTGATGGGGCAACTGGCGGCTTATTCTCCCTCGGACCTGGCCCGGCATCAGGAGGTCGCGCGTCGCATGCTGCGGGAGCATGGCGTCACCTACAACGTCTACGGGTCGGACGAAAGCCTGCAGCGGCCCTGGAGCCTGGACCTGGTTCCCTTCTGCATGGATCCGGTCGAGTGGATGCGGTTGGAGCAGGGCTTGATCCAGCGGATGCGGTTGCTGGACCGGTTGCTGGGAGATCTGTACGGCCCGCAACGGTTGGTCCGGAGCGGGCATCTGCCGGCCGGATTGCTGCATGGGAGTGGGGCGTATCTGCGACCTTGTCACGACCTTCAACCTCCGGGTGGCCGACATCTTCATCTGCATGCCGTGGACCTGGCCCGGCGCCCGGACGGCACCTGGTGTGTGTTGGCGGATCGGACCCAGGCTCCGTCGGGAGCCGGGTACGCCCTGGAGAACCGGATCATCCTGTCGCGGGTGTTGCCGGATGAATTCCGCGACTGCGGGGTATCGCGTCTGGCGGGTTTCTTTGCGGGATTGAGGGATGGATTACGGAATGCGGCGGTGCGACCGGCGGGCAATCCGTTGGTGGTGCTGCTGACGCCGGGGCCTTTCAACGAGACGTATTTCGAGCATGCCTACCTTGCCCGGTACCTCGGGTTTCCCTTGGTGGAAGGGGGCGACCTGACGGTGCGGGATCGGCGGGTGTATCTGAAGACGTTGGAAGGATTGTTGCCGGTGGATGTGATCCTGCGGCGGGTGGACGACACGTATTGTGATCCGTTGGAGTTGAGGGGGGATTCGTTCCTGGGTGTGGCGGGTCTGGTGGATGCGGCGCGAGCGGGGAATGTGGTGGTGGCAAATGCGCTGGGGGCGGGCCTGGTGGAATCGCCGGCATTGCTTCCCTTCCTGCCGCAGTTGTCCCGGGAATTGCTGGGAGAGTCATTGCTCCTGCCGGCGGCGGCAACGTGGTGGGCGGGACAGGAAAGTGCGCGTCGGGCTGCGTTTGCGGCTCCAGGCCGGATCGTGTGGAAACGTTCCTTTGGTGGAGCGGCGGACCCGGTCTTCAGTGAGGAACTGGGTGGGGAGGAATGGCAGGAGTTCCTCGGGAACCTGGAGGCAAGCCCGTCGGATTTCGTGGCGCAGGAAAGGATCGAGCTTTCGACGACGCCCGTGTGGACGGGTGAGATCTGGGAACCGCGTCCGATGGTATTGCGGATGTTTGTGGCGATGGAAGGGCCGGACAGGTACCGGGTGATGCCGGGTGGATTGACCCGGTTTTCGGCTTCACCGGTGTCGCCGGTGGTATCGGCGCAGCGGGGTGGGGGATCGAAGGATACCTGGGTGATGGTGGGTGGGCCGGTGGATACGATCTCGTTGTTGCGGCCGGGTGGCCAGGTGATCCGGTTGGATCGTGCCCCGGCGGATGTGCCGAGCCGGATTGCGGACAATCTCTATTGGCTTGGACGGTACAGTGAGCGGTTGGAGCATCAGGTGCGGTTGATGCGGGCGACGTTCCATCGGTTGGGGGGCGAGACCACCCATGACGGCCAGGCGGAATTGACGGCGTTGGTGCAGATGTTGGTGGTGCTGGGGCAATTGCCGGACCGGTTTGGACGGAACATGGATTGGGAGGAACTGGGCCTGGCACTCCTCGCCCAGGTGCAGCAACCGAATCGGCCGGGGAGCATCCGCGAGATCCTGAACCGCCTGCGGTTCATCACGGCGGCGGTGCGGGACCGGTTGTCGAATGATACCTGGCGGATCTTCCAGCGATTGCAGGGGGACGGCCAGTTCACCGGGGGACAGGCGACCTTGGAAGAGGTGCCGGGGTTGTTGAACACGCTCGTGGTGGATCTGGCGGCGTTCAGCGGGATGGAACTGGAGAACATGACGCGGGGACATGCCTGGCGATTCCTCGAGATCGGGCGCCGCCTCGAACGGGCGCTCAACCTCGTCGCTCTCATGCGGGCCGCGCTCCGGACCGGTCCGGCGGATCCGGCGGTGCTCAATCCATTGCTCGAGGTGGCCGACTCGGTGATGACCTATCGCCGCCGCTATTTTGAGCACGTCCACCTGGCCACGACCTTTGATCTCCTGCTGGCGGACGAGTCGAATCCGCGAGCCCTGGCGTTCCAGTGCGAGACCTTGCAGGAACACGTCGAGTACCTGCCCCGTGACCGCTGGGCACGGGGGGAACATCCGGAGGAACGAACCCTCATGCAGGTGTCCGAACTGATCCATTCCAACGATCCCGCCGTGCTGGCCGCACGGGCCGAGACCGGCGAGATCGAAGACCTGGATCAATTGCTCCAGCGGATATCCGATGGATTCCAGTCGATTTCCGACCAGTTGACGCAGCGTTACTTCAGTCACGCGGTCGTTCGTTCGAGCTGACGTCCTTTGCCGGTCGCCCCGCCCATGCTGTATCGCATCACCCACGTCACCCAGTACGATTATCAGACCGAGGTCTCGGTGGCGCATCACCTCCTGCATCTCCGTCCGCGGGAGATGTCCTGGCAACGGCTGGAATCCTTCGATCTCATCGTTCAACCGGAACCGACGGTGATCTCGCGCCGGATCGACTATTTCGGGAACCACAGCCATGTCCTCACCATCGAGGGGGGGCATCGACAGTTGGAAGTGGTGGCGGGAAGCCGTATCCGGATCCATCCGCCACCCCGGGTGGAGGCGGGGGCGACCCCGCCCTGGGAATCGGTGGTGGAGGCGTGCCGACAGGATTGCTGGAATGCGGCGGTGGAAGCGGCGGAGTTCCGGTTTGATTCGCCGTTTGTCCGGCGGAATCGCGGGATGGCGGATTACGCCCGGTCGTGTTTTGCCCCGGGCAGGCCGCTGGTGCTGGCCGTGCGGGAGCTGAATGCCCGTATTTTTGAGGATTTCCAGTTTGATCCGAGGGCGACATCGGTGGCGACGCCGTTGGAGGAGGTGTTCGAAGAGCGTCGGGGTGTGTGCCAGGATTTCGCGCATCTGATGATTGCCTGCCTGCGCAGCCTGGGGTTGCCGGCCCGATACGTGTCGGGATACCTCGAAACCGTGCCTCCGGCCGGTCAGACGCGCCTGGTGGGGGCGGACGCTTCGCATGCCTGGGTGTCGGTGTGGTGTCCGGGATTGGGTTGGCTGGACTTTGATCCGACCAACAACCTCGAACCCGCCGAGCGACACATCACGGTGGCGTGGGGTCGTGATTTCGGGGACGTCAGCCCGATCCGCGGGGTGTTGGTCGGCAG
>CAZDYB010000326.1:0-5494 GCA_964509045.1 uncultured Akkermansia sp. | reverse complement strand
GGTTCAGTCACACCCGGCTCAACGGCACCGGAGCAACCGATGGCGGACACTTTCTAGTCCTGCCCGCCGTGGAACCGGTTTCCATGAAGCGCCGGGCCGCAGGCCAACGCGAACGCTTCTCGCATCGCGACGAACGCGCGTTCCCGGGCTATTACGCCGTCCGCTTGCCCGGTCCCGGCGTCACCGTTGAACTCACCGCCACTCCGCGCGTCGGCGTGCACCGTTACACCTTCGACAAGGGCCAATCCCCCCACCTGATCCTCGACGTCGCCAACGCCCTCGGCGGACGTCGGAGTCAGGCAGCCCGGGTGCGTGTCCTGCCCGGCGGACGCGAACTCGAAGGATCCATCCACACCTTCGGCAGCTTCGCGGGCCGATATGGCGGGCTCACCGTCCATTTCGCCGCCCGATGCAACCCGCCCTTCAACCGCTTCAGCACCTGGAACGATGGACAACTCGTCGCGGATCGCGCCGAAGCCGAAGGCGATTCCGCCGGGGTCGACCTCGCCTTTCCCACGAGCGAACTGCCCCAGTCCATCGAACTGCACCTCGCCATCTCCCACGTCAGCGTGACCAACGCCCGCGCCAATCTCGAATCCGAAACCAAGGGCCGCGACTTCAACTCCGTCCTCGCGGAAACCCAGCGCGCCTGGGAAGACCGGCTCGGAACCGTCCGTGTCCAAGGCGGCACCGACGATCAACGCCGCATCTTCTACACGGCCCTCGGACGCGTGTTCCAGATGCCCACCTTGTTCAACGATACCGATGGCCAATACATCGGCCTGGACCATCAGGTGCATCAGGTCGAAGGCTTCAACTACTACACCGATCTCTCCCTCTGGGACACCTTCCGTACCGTTCATCCCCTGCTCTGCCTGATCGCATCCGACACCCAACGCGACATCTGCCGGTCCCTGGTCCGGATGAGCGAAGACGGCGGATGGCTGCCGCGTTGGCCCTCGGGCCATGGCTATGCCAACTCCATGTTCGGCACGCCCGCCGACATCGTGATCGCCGACTCCTGGTTGCGCGGTGTCCGGGATTTCGACGTCGAAGCCGCCTACCAATCCATGCGCCGCACCGCCCTCGGCCCCACCCCGCCCGGCGCTGCCTTCTCAGGTCGGGCCGGCATCGAGGCCCACATCGAATTCGGCTATTGCCCGACCGATCGGGCCGACCGGTCCGTGGCCCGCACCCTCGAATACGCCTGGTCGGATCACTCCATCTCCCTCCTCGCTGAAGCCCTGGGACACACCAACGACGCCCGACTCTTCCGCGAACGCGGTCAGGCCTGGCGCAAGATCTGGAATCCCGAAACCCGCTTCTTCCAACCCCGCAATACCGCCGGACAGTTCTCCGTCCCGTTCGATCCACTCCTGCTCACCTACCTCGATCGCAAGGGAGAACTCACCCGCGACTACGTCGAAGGCAGCGCCCTGCAATGGCGGTGGTGCGTCCCCCACGATGCCTCAGGCCTGGTCTCCCTGTTTCCCTCGCGCGAAATGTTCGTGGCTGAACTCGACGCCTTCTTCCGCCAATCCAACCGGCCCATGGGCGATTGGTCCCCCGGCTCCCATTACTGGCATGGCAACCAACCCGATCTCCACGCCGCCTACCTCTTCAACGACGCGGGCCGCCCTGACCTCACCCAGAAATGGGTGCGTTGGGTCCTCAACAACAAGTACGGCACCGGCTACGACGGCCTTGATGGCAATGACGACGGCGGCACGCTTTCCGCCTGGTACGTGTTCAGCGCCCTGGGCCTCTACCCCGTCGCCGGCTCGGACCGATACCAACTCGGATCCCCGCTCTTCAACCGGGCCGAAGTCCGACTGAAGCATCAACCGCTCATCATCCTCGCCGAGAATCAGGGCCCGGATCATTTCCATGTCCGCTCCGTTTCCCTCAACGGCGTCGAACTGGATCGAACATGGATCCGACATTCCGAGATCGAGTCCGGCGGCATCCTCAGATTCTCCATGGGACCGGCACCCGCCCATTGAACCTTGCCAGACCCGATCCCACCCACTCGCCATTCCACTGACTCCGCCGTAGCCTGTCCCCATGTCGTCGCGCCTCCCTGTCCTCGCCGCGATCCTGCTCTCCGGGATCCTCCCGACCCGGTTCCTCGGGGCTCCCCTTTCCACCGAGCAGATCGCCGCCCAGGCACGCCCCAGTCTCGTCACCCTCTCCTCCCGGGGTCGCGACGGCTCCAGCGACGGTGTCGGCACCGGTTTCATCGTGGATCCCTCCGGTCTGGTCGCCACCAGCCTCCATGTGATCGGTGAAGGTCGCCCGTTCACCGTCCGACTCGCCTCGGGCGAAGCCATCGAGGTCCTCGGCATCCATGCCTGGGATCGTCAGGCCGACCTCGCGGTGATCCGCATCGCCCGCACCAATCTCTCCGCCCTGCCCCTCGGCATCTCCTCCAACCTCGTCGCCGGCTCCGAAGTCGTCGCCCTCGGCAATCCGCTCGGCCTTGCCGATTCCGTGGTTGCCGGGGTCCTCTCCGCCCGCCGCGTCCTCGAAGAGATCGAGATGCTCCAGGTCGCCCTGCCCATCGAACCCGGCAATTCCGGCGGACCACTCCTCGACCGCGAGGGCCGCGTCCAGGGCATCGTCAACGCCAAGTCCCTCCTCACCCGCAACCTTGGCTTCGCCACGCCCATCGACCTCCTCCAACCCCTCCTCCAACAACCGCATCCCGTCCCCTATTCCCGCTGGATCCGCACCGGAACCCTCGACGGTTCCGGTTGGGAACCGCGACTGGGCGCACGCTGGAGGCAACGGGCCGGTCGGATTGAAGTCGAGGGGACCGGCGCCGGCTTCGGCGGACGTTCCTTTGTCCTCCGCACCGAACCCGCTCCCGAACTTCCCTATGAAGTCAGCGTGTCGGTCCGACTCGACGACGAAGCCGGCGCCGCCGGTCTGGTATTCGGCGGGGACGACGACGGCATGCACTACGGATTCTATCCGACCGGCGGCCAACTCCGTCTCACCGCCTTCGAGGGTCCCGACGTCTTCTCCTGGCGCATCCTCGGGACCGTTCCCAGCACCCAGTACCGGCCCGGCGATTGGAATGAACTCCGGGTGCGGCTGGAAGCGGATCGGATCCAGTGCTGGGTCAATGGCCAGGAGGTCTTCAACCTCACCGACGGCGCATTCGCTGGCCGACGCGTGGGACTGGCCAAGTTCCGGGATACCGGCGCGCGGTTCCGCAGCTTCCGCTCCGGTGCTTCCCTCGGCCCCGCTCCCAGCCTCGATCCCTCCCTCATCCTCGCCCTCGGCGGTGTCGAGATTCCATCCTCGCGCGTGAGCGAGGCCGACCGCATCGCCCTGCGCGCCCAATTGCCCGTCGCCCGGGCCTATCTCGATTCCCGGGCCCGCCAGCTCGAACGCGAAGCCGCCCGACTACGCCAACTGGCCACCTCCCTCCATCAGGATCAGATCCGGGACGATCTCGTCCGCGAACTCGCCAAACCGGAAGGAGAAATCCGTCTCGCCCACGCCGCCCTGCTCATCGCCCGACTCGACGATCCCGAACTCGACATCGCCGTCTACGAACGTCAACTCGACGCCCTGGGCAGCGAATTGAATTCCCAACTCGCACCGGACCTGGATCCAGCCGGCCGACTCGATGCCCTGCGCCGATTCCTCTTCGAAGAAAACGGTTTCCACGGAAGCCGTCACGATTACTACAACCGCGCCAACAGTTACCTCAGCGACGTCCTCGACGATCGCGAAGGCCTGCCCATCACCCTCAGCCTCGTCTTCCTCGAACTCGCCGGACGCATCGGTCTCGCCCATGTCCACGGCGTTCCCCTCCCCGGCCATTTCCTCGTCCGCCACGCACCCCCGGACGGCTCACCGCGCCTCATCGATGTCTTTCACGGCGGCCGTTTGCTGACGCACTCGGACGCCGACGAACTGGGCTCCGAATTCGCCGGGATCCCCATCCGCTCCGAGTTCCTCCGCCCAGCCACCCCACGCGAGATCATCGTGCGCATGCTCACCAACCTGCAGGCCTTCACCGAACGTTCCGAAGGCGCGGCCGCTTCCCTCCGCTTCTCCAATCTCCTCGTCGCCGTCGCCGGTGAAGCCCGTGCTGAAGCCGCCCAACGCATCGACCGCGCCCGACTCCGTTCCCAGACCGGCGACCTCGACGGCGCCCAGGCCGACTTCAAATGGATCCTCGACGCCGCCCCACCCGGACTGGATCTCGAACGGGTCGCCGAAATGCATCAACGCCTGGTCAACGCCCAACGTTGACAGCCCCCGACCGCATCCGCGGAAAGAATGCTTCCACCCGGGCCTCCGTCCGCCGCGACAGTTCAACCGGATCCATCCCCAACGTCGTCGCCACCTGCAAGGCGATGTCCCGGACATAGGCCGGTTCACAGGTCTTGCCCCGATGCGGCACCGGCGCCAGGAACGGGCTGTCGGTCTCCAGGAAAAACCGGTCGCCCGGGGTCGCCTTCAACGCGAGTCGCACCCCTTCCCCGTTCTTGAAGGTCACGATCCCGGTGAAACTCACCATCGATCCCACCGCCAACACCTCTTCGAGCTCCGGGATCGTTCCCACGAAACAGTGGAACACGCCGCGTACCCGATCCGCATAAGGCTTGAAGATCTCCATCGCTTCCCGATGCGCCGCACGCTGGTGGACCACCACGTTCAATCCCGTCTCCACCGCAAGGTCCAACTGTTGCCGGAACGCCACCTCCTGCTTCGCCAATTGCCGCGCGTCGTCCTCCAACGTCCCGCCCGGCTGCGCCGATGGCAGTCGATACCGGTCAATGCCGCATTCCCCGATCGCCACCACCTTGGGATGCCCCACCAGTTCACGCAGCCCCGGTCGCACGTCGTCCGGCGCATCCTCCACATGATTCGGATGCCACCCCACCGTCGCCCACACCCCAGGATACCGCTCGGCCAACGCGATCGCCCGGCAACTGCTCTCCAGATCACATCCGATGCTGATGATCCGGCCCACCCCGGCTGCCGCAGCCCGTTCCACCACCCCGTCCACGTCCCCGGAAAACTCGGGAAAATCCAGATGCGCATGTGTGTCCGTCCACTGATTCACCGCGCAACCCTTTCAGAGATCCGAACCGGACTCCACCCGGACCTGACTGCGAACACGGCCCGTACGGTTCATCCCCAGACCGGCAAACCGCCTCAGAGCCCGTCTGAAAACTCCAAGGGGCGCTGTTCCTGCTCAGGAACCCTTCGGGCGACGGATCTTTGGCTGAAATCCTTCGTCGCTCACGCCTCGGAGTTTTCAGACGGGCTCTCACGCCCAGGCATAGTTGAAACTGATGCTGATGCGCTCGGCCTTCACCGGGTTGGCCACCACCTCATGACGCATCCAGCTCTCGAAAAGGATCACGTTGCCCGCCACCGCCGGATAAACCACATGGGTCCGGTTCTCCCGACGCGGATCCGACAACCGCGGCGGCGCCGCCATGAACCGGCTCAGGCGCGGATCCTCAAA
>CAZDYB010000325.1:0-5497 GCA_964509045.1 uncultured Akkermansia sp. | reverse complement strand
TGCTGGTCAGATTCCGGGTGAAGCCATACAGTTGGTGCATGCAAGCGGTCCCGGCGGTGGGTTCACTGAGCCCCGCTGTACTCATGCCAACTGTAATTGGGAACGGGAGACCGGGTTCGGGTACCTCAGGTATGATCGTGGACGGACGGGAACGGGGATGGGTCCTGTGGCGCTGGATGACACTGTCGCGCTGGGTGGACCGGGTGGAGATGGAACTGGTGAACCGGGGCGAGGCCTTCTTCCACGTGGGGGGAGCCGGACACGAAGCCACTGCGGCCCTGGCCGGCCATCTGCGCGGCGACGACTGGCTGCACCTGCATTACCGGGACAAGGCCCTGATGCTGGCCCGCGGGATTCCCCCCGAGCAGTTCTTTCATTCACTCCTCTGCACCGCCCAATCCCATTCTGCCGGGCGCCAGATGAGTGCGCATCTCAGCGCACCGGATCTCCATGTCCTGAGCCTGGTCGGCCCGGTGGGAAACAACGCACCCCAGGCTGTCGGTGTCGCGATGGAGCAAGTGACCCGCCTCGGATCGAAGGGAGGGTCGGGTCCTGCATCGTTGCCGGTGGTGGTGTGTGCGATGGGCGACGGAACCACCCAGCAGGGCGAGGTTCTGGAGGCGTTGGGTGAGGCGGCCCGGTCCCGGTTGCCCATCCTGTTCCTGATTGAGGACAACGGATTGGCCATCTCCACCTCGACCCGGGGCCGGACCTTTTTTGATGGGGCCACCGGTGAAGCCCGGGAATTCATGGGCATGCCCATCGAACGTCTGGATGGTCGGGATGCCTTGGCCTGTGACGCTGGTTTTGGTCGGTGGATCGCCGGGATCCGGGCCGGCAACGGGCCGTTGATCGGGGTGGTGAAGGTGGAGCGGTTGACCCACCACACCAATGCCGATGACGAGCGGATGTATCGGGACGAATCCGAGCTCGAACGGGCCCGGCGCAGCGCCGATCCGATCCGCAACCTGGGCGACCAGTTGGAGTCGTTGGGGGTGAAGCGTTCTGAACTGGAGGCGGCTGATCGCGAGATCGGGATTGCCGTACGCGCGGCCGCGGCCCGCGCGTTGGCATCGCCAAACCCGGTGGTGAACCTGGATGCACGGGCTCCCTGGACCGGTCCGGTGGAATCCGGATCGGACGGGCAACCGGATGACGGCGAACGCCTGACGATGTTGGCGGCGATGCGCGAGGTGTTGCGAGAGGCGTTGGAACAGGATTCGCGGGTCACGCTGTACGGGGAGGATATCGAGGATCCGAAGGGCGATGTCTTCGGTTTGACGCGGGGGTTGTCGGGAAAGTACCCGGGGCGGGTGGTGAACTCGGCCCTGGCCGAGAGCCTGATCGTGGGGGTGAGCTTGGGGCGCGCCCTGGCGGGTGGACGTCCGGTGGCCCTGATCCAGTTCGCGGATTTCCTGCCGCTGTGCTTCAACCAGATCGCTTCGGAGCTCGGTTCCATGTGGTGGCGCAGTGCGGGAGGATGGCCTTGCCCGGTGCTGATCCTGGCGCCGTGTGGGGGATATCGGCCGGGCCTGGGACCGTTCCATGCGCAGACCTGGGAATCGGTTTTTGCCCATGTGCCGGGTCTGGATGTGTTGATGCCGGCCACGGCGGCGGATGCCGCGGGACAGCTTCGCACGGCATTGGCTGGAGGACGCCCGACGCTGCTGTTGTATCCGAAGGTGTTGTTGAACGACGCCTCGGTGGCCACCGGACGCGATGCATTGAAGCGTTGGATCACCCCGGGAAAAGCCCGCCATGTGCGGCGCGGGGAGGCCGTCACGGTGGTGACCTGGGGTGCGACGGTGGGTTTGTGTGAGCGGGCGTTGAAGGTGTTGGACGAGGCCGGGGTTGACGCGGAGTTGATCGACTTGCGGTCGTTGAGTCCCTGGGACGAAAAGGCGGTGCTCGACAGCGTGCGCAAGACCGGGCGCCTGGTGGTGGTGCATGAGGACAACCGGACCTGCGGTTTTGGCGCCGAGGTTGTCTCGACGGTGGTGGAGCGGGTCGGAGTGCCGGTACAGGTGCGCCGGGTGACCCGACCGGACACCTATATCCCGTGCAACTACCCCAACCAACTCGACGTGCTTCCCTCGGTGGGTCGGGTGCTGGGTGCGGTGGCGGAATTGTGCGGGTTGGAATTGGAGGAACTTCGCGAGCCAGTGGCGGATGCCGATGCCGCCTTCATCCTGGAGGCCGTGGGATCCAGTCCCGCGGACCAGAACGTGACGGTGATCCGTTGGCGGGTTCGGGAAGGGGATGAGGTGCGGGCTGGGGATCTGCTGGCGGAATGCGAGGCGGACAAGGCGACCTTCGATCTACGGGCGCCGACTGGCGGACGGATCTCTGCGTTGTTGGCCGAGGGCGAAACCGTTCGGGTTGGCAGTCCCATGGCGCGGATCGCGCAGGGCGCCGCCGAGGAAGTCCGGGTGCGTCGTGTGCCGGTCGAGCCCCGTTGGAAGGTGCGTCGTGGTGCGGCCCCAGTTCCGGGTCCCGTGCGGGTCGAGGGCGCGCGCCCGGTGCCGGTGGTCGGGCTTTCCGGTTTGTCGTTCGTCACCGGCTCCCGCTCGGTGTCGAACGACGAATTGATCCGCCGTTTTCCCGGTCGCACGTCCGCTGACATCGTGCAGCGGACCGGGATCGAGTCGCGCTTCTACTGCGCTCCCGACGAGACGGTGCTGGATCTCGCGGCAAGGGCATCCCGGGCGGCGTTGAAGGCCTCGGGACTGACCCTGGCGGATCTGGATGGCATCCTGGTCAGCACCAGCACGCCCATGGCCATCAGCCCGAGCCTGGCATGCAGTCTCCACCATGAACTTTCCAAGGACGGCGCCACCCGCGACCTGCCGGCATCGGACATCCTCGCGGCCTGTTCAGGCTGGCTCTATGCCATGCAGACCGCGCATGACGCCTGTGGAGCCCGGCCCGGCCTGCGTTATCTCGTGGTCAGCGCCGAGGCCATGTCCCGCTTCATCAATCCGGATGACTTCGACACCGCCATCGTGTTCGGGGATGCCGCCACGGCCGTGGTCGTGCATGGGGGTGAAGCAGCCCTGAAATGTCCGTTGCGCATGCATCGCCCCCTCCTTTCCGCCCGAGGCGAGGACGGAAGCATCCTCAACATGGGTCGCATCACCGGGAACGGTTGCGCCCCGGTGGAGATGCATGGCGTGCGGGTGTTCCCCCTCGCGGTGCGCCAGATGAACATCATGCTTCGCGACGCCAGCGCCGCCGCGGGTTGGGTGATGTCGGACCTCGACTGGATCGTGCCGCACCAGGCGAACGGCCGGATCATCGCCGCCGCCCAGCAACGTTCCGGTGTGCCTGCCGAACGCGTGATCAGCAATGTCGCCCGGTACGGCAACACCTCGTCCTCCAGCATTCCCATCGCCCTGGCTGAAATGCTCGCCTCGGGCCGCACCGGCAAAGCCGGTCTGGCGGCGTTCGGTGGCGGATTCACCTTTGCCGCCGCCGCCGCCGAACTGGGCTGAGGTCGATCGGCAATTCCCATGCCTGACCCACTCGACATCGGTCTCGTGATCAATTCCCGGGCCCGGGCCGGGTTGGATCAGGCGAGACGGCTGAGCTCGTTCGAGACCGCAATCCGGCAACGGGGACATCGGACAGTGAAACGCCAGACGACCTGTCCCGGGGACGGCGGCGAGTGCGCTCGACGTCTGGCGGATGAGGTCGATGTGGTGTTGGCGGTGGGTGGGGATGGGACGTTCTGCGAAGTGGTGGGAGGGATGCTCGATGCGAAGGGTTCACGGGCGCAATGCATCGCGCCGGTTTCCTTCGGCACCGGCAACGACGTGGCCTGTCTCCTGGGTTTGAAGGCCGACATCGATGTCCTGGCCGCGCTGGACCGATATGGGCGGTCGGATCGGGGACCGGCCACGAGCCGTGGTTACGATGTCCTTGAGGTCCGGTGTCGGGCGGGTGGTCGGGAGGTGGTCCGACACGGGTTCCTCTTCGCCGCGGTTGGCTTTGCCACGGACATCCTCCGACACACCACACCCGGGGTGAAACGCTGGTTCGGTCAGCATCTGAGTTATCCGGTGGGATTCTTCCGTGCCCTTGCCGGATGGAATCCCGTGGAACTCCGGGTGCGGACGGAACGGGGTGCGGTGACCGAACCGCTGGTGGTGGCGCTCGTCGCCAACGCCCCGCATGCGGGCGGCGGGGTGATGCGGATTGCGCCGGGTGCGTCCCTGACGGATGGCCTGGCGGAAGTGAGCCTGGTGCGGGCGTTGGGACGCTGGGCGATTGCGGGCCAGTTCTTCCGACTGGTCCGAGGAACCCATGTGCGGCATCCGCGCGTCGATCACTTCCAATCCACGTGGATGGAAGTGGAGGCCGAACAAGCGCAACTGGTCGCTTTGGACGGCGACGTGGTGGGGGAGACCCCGATGCGGGTCCGGATCCTGCCGTCGGCCGTCCGGGTGTTGGGGTGACAGGCAATGGGACTGGAGCGGCTTGCGGGACTTTCGGCCCCGGATCCGGGGGATGGGGATCCCCTGTCCGCGGTCTGTTCGAAGGGGGCGACGGGTCGATAGGGTGAAGGGGTTGGAGGACACGGATGGAATCATGAGTACGACAACCGGTTTGGCTCGGAAGTTGGGCGGATGGCAGCTGTGGGGGATCGCGGTGGGCCTGGTGATTTCCGGGGAGTATTTTGGTTGGAGTTATGGGTGGGCGCGGGCGGGGACCCTGGGATTTCTGGTGACGGCCTTGGGGGTGGCGCTGATGTACGGGGCGTTTGTGTTCAGCTTCACTGAATTGACGACGGCGATTCCGCATGCAGGCGGACCTTTCGCCTATGCGCGGCGTGCGTTCGGGCCGGTGGGAGGTGGGATCGCGGGGTTTGCGACCCTGTGCGAGTTCGTGTTTGCGCCCCCGGCGATTGCCCTGGCGATCGGGGCCTATCTGAATGTGCAGTTTCCGGCGTTGGATCCGAAGTGGGTGGCGGTGGGTGCGTATGGCGTGTTCATGGGATTGAACATCCTGGGGGTGGGAATCGCGGCGACGTTCGAGTTGGGGGTGACGTTGCTGGCGATCTTCGAGTTGCTGGTGTTCATGGGGGTGGTGGGTCCGGGATTCGAGTGGAGCCGTTTTGCGAAGGGCGGTTGGGCCGGCGCCGATGTGTTCAGCGCGGGTGCAGTGGGCGGGATGTTTGCGGCGATCCCGTTTGCGATCTGGTTTTTCCTGGCGATCGAGGGAGCGGCGATGGCAGCGGAGGAGGCGAAGGATCCGCAGCGCACGATTCCGCGGGCGTACATCGGGGGGATCCTGACGCTGACGATCCTGGCGTTGGGGGTGATGTTGGCGGCGGGTGGGGTTGGGGATTGGCGGAAACTGTCGGACATCAATGATCCGTTGCCGCAGGCGATGAAGCAGGTGGTGGGTGGGGAGAGTGGATGGCTGCACATGCTGGTGTGGCTGGGGTTGTTCGGGTTGGTGGCCTCGTTCCACGGGATCATCATGGGGTATTCGCGAC
>CAZDYB010000324.1:0-5531 GCA_964509045.1 uncultured Akkermansia sp. | reverse complement strand
GCCAGTCCGGTTTGGAGGGAGGGGTGGCCCACCAGGGTCGCCCCTACCCCTATCGTGAGGGAATTTGGGGGGAGAGAGAAGGAGAAGGTCTCACGCAAAGGCGCTGAGAACGCGAAGAACACAGAAAGGGGGACGGTGATCATGTCCCCTCCCTTTCGTGTGGTTCGTGTTTTTCGTGGTTCAAGCCTCCGGGCCGGGGAGCCTGTCCTTTGGACCTCTGAAAGGCGTTGCGCCGTTGCGCCGTTGCGTGAGGAAAACGGGAAAGGGACAAAGCCAGGTTTCATGCGAAGCCGCCAAGCACGCGGAGAAGAAAAAGGGGGGTGCTGGAGCAGCGAGGTTCACTCGCCGGGTTGATCCACGACGGCGGCCCAACGTCGCCGCTCCGTGAGGGAATTTGGGGGGAGAGAGAAGGAGAAGGTCTCACGCAAAGGCGCAAAGAACGCGAAGAACACAGAAAGGGGGACGGTGATCATGTCCCCTCCCTTTCGTGTGGTTCGTGTTTTTCGTGGTTCAAGCCTCCGGGCCGGGGAGCCTGTCCTTTGGACCTCTGAAAGGCGTTGCGCCGTTGCGCCGTTGCGTGAGGAAAACGGGAAAGGGACAAAGCCAGGTTTCATGCGAAGCCGCCAAGCACGCGGAGAGGACAAAACAGGGAGGTGGGTGTGATCATGTCCCCTCCCTTCCGTGTGGTTCGTGGTCGCAACCCCTTTGAAAACTCCCGGGGGCGATGCGACGAGAGATTTGGCTGAAATCAGTGGCCTCCCAACTTCGGTTCCCAAGCTCAACCCTTTGCCCCGGGCCGACCCGTGCAGACAAAGATCAGGTCCAGACAGAACAGGCACCGCATCCGATGCGGCAACCAGCTGAAAACCGGCACCCCACGACGCCCACCCCCCAGCAGATGTCCGGAGACCGGCACGATCTCACTCGACCCGAACTCGGCCGACAGTTCCTTCCTCAGGGTATCGGCCGAATAGGAGCGAAGGTGCGACGGATCCACTTCAAAGGGTTCACCCCGGATGAACCGCCACCGGTTCCTCAGCCGGAATGCATTCGGCACTGAACCGATGAGCGTGCCGTCCGGGCTCAACACCCGCCGGATCTCCGCCAGCACCCTGCGTGGAAAACGCACGTGCTCCATCACCTCGGTAAACACCACCATATCGAACGAACCATCCGCAAAGGGCAACGCCTCGTAGTCGATGTCCACCCAGTGTCCCTCCAGGCCCAGGCGCTCCCGGAACAGCGCCAGCGCATTCCGATCAATGTCCACTCCGGTCACCTGGTTCCCCTGATGATAATGCTGGACCAGATTGCCGGATCGACACCCGACATCCAGCACCCGCTTCCCCTTCCCCACCAGGCCGACCAACGTGTCCTTCCGTCCGGCATCCCCGAAGAGATAGTCGTACTTCCCGCGGCTATGATGCTGCTCATAGAACACCGCGATCTGTTCCTTGATCGTGCTGTGATCCATCGGAGCCGAGCTTGGGATTCCACCGGAAGAACCGACAAGGAAAAGCTCCGCCGGAAACGTCTGGCGCAGAACCACCGAAAGCGCCGAGAGAACCCAACTGGTCCACCCTCCTTCACACCTCGCCGACGGCCGACATCAGGGCCCGTCTGAAAACTCCCAGGGGTGCTGCGACGAGAGATTTGGCTGAAGGCCGAGGCGTGAGCGACGCGCCTGTCCGCAGTGATCTGCAAGGAGCAAACAACGAAGGATTTCAGCCAAAGATCCGTCGCCCGCAGGGTTCCTGCGCAGGAGGCTATGGGATCAACCGATTGTCGGCAGGCAATCGGGCTCAACTCGCAATCCAGGATTGGAATTCGGATCTCCTGCGCGGGAACAGCGCCCCTGGGTGTTTTCATGCGGGCTCTCAGGCCGGACCGGGAAAATCCAGACGACTGGACCATTCCTCCTCCGCATTCGCTGCGCCTCCGCGCGGGACCGCCCCGTCCACTTCCATACACCTGCCTGTGGCCATGGATTGAAACCACCGGCACATGAGTTGCTCCGGGGTCGCCGCAGTCGTCCGCAATGAAAGCTTTTGTAAAAGGAGATCTGGACGGGTTCTTCGCGCTGGGTCTCGACAGCCTGGTGAACCTGCTCCTGATGACCGGGTTCTGTCTCGGGTTGCTGGGTTTTTCACCCGAGCTCTACTACGGAAGGATCCTGCCTGCCTCCGCTGTCGGCCTCGTCTTCGGCAACCTCCTGTACGCCCGCCAAGCCCTCCGACTCGCCGCGCGGGAGGGACGTACCGATGTCTGCGCCCTTCCCTACGGATTCAACCTCATCACCGTCATCATCTATTCCCTCCTGGTGATGTATCCGGCCCAGCAACTCGGCCTCGCCCAGGGATTGGAGAAAGCCCGGGCCGATGAAATCGCTTGGTACGCCGGCATTGCAGCGTGTGTCGGATCCGGCCTGATCGAACTGGGTGGCGCCTTCATCCTGCATCATCTGCGACGGATCACCCCGCTGGCGGCCTTGCTCGCCGCCCTGGCGGGCATTGGAGTGTTCTTCATCGCCATGGATTTCCTGTTCCGCGCCTGGGTCTATCCGTTGATCGGGATGAGCACCCTCGCGGTTGCCCTGGTGGTCTATTACGGCGGACACCGGTTCAAATGGGGTATTCCTGGGGGATTGGTGGTGCTGCTCATGGGAACGCTCGGCGCGTGGGGACTGCATTGGATCGGGCAACCGTCGCCGGCACCGGCCTATCCGCTCGACCTGAGCCACCTCGGATTCCACCTGCCGCGCCCGGCCCTGGGCGCGGTATGGGACAGCCTTCCGTACCTGTTGCCCTTCTTCAGCGTCATCCTGCCGATGGGTGTGGTGAACGTGGTGGGATCCATGCAGGTCCTGGCTTCCGCCGAAGCCGCTGGCGATTCCTACGAAACCCGTCCGTCGCTGATCATCAACGGCGTCGGAACCCTCATCTCGGCCCTGTTCGGATCGCCCTACCCCACCACCCTCTACATCGGACATCCGGGTTGGAAGGCGATCGGTTCCCGGGCGGGATACTCGACCCTGAACGCGGTGTTCGTCGCCCTCATCTGCCTCACCGGTTCGCTCAGCCTGCTCGCCTGGTCGATCCCGGTGGAGGCCGGTATGGCCATCCTCATCTGGATCGGCATCTCCATGGGCACCCAGGCCTTTGAAGCCGTCCCCAGGCGGCACATCCCCGCCGTCATTGTCGGCCTCTTCCCCGCCATTGCCGGCTACTGCGCCCTCGTCGCCCGCAACGTCCTTGCCGGTGCCGGCGTGGGCACCCCGGAAAAGCCTTGGAGCCCCGAACTGATCGAATCGATCCTCAAGGCCAGAAACTTCTATGCCGAAGGGCTCTTCGCACTCGACCAGGGCTACTTCCTCAGCTGCCTGATCCTCGCCGCCGCCACCGTGGCCATCATCGACCAACGCTTCCGCCACGCCGCCCTCTGGTTCGCCGGCGGCGCCGGCCTCGCCTCCATCGGATTCATCCACACCTTCGACTACATCCCCGGCGACATCGTCGGCTCCCTGCGCCCGGGCTGGAAATGGGTGCTCGGGTACCTGTCGATGTCCGGCCTCATGCTGCTGGTCCCGGTGGTGATGGAACGTTCGGAACATCCGCCGGTATGACCGCCGGATGAATCCCTGCGCTCCGGGATGACCCGGGAATCCCTTGGAGCCCGTCTGAATTACGGTTTCAACCCCTGCGCCTCCACGAAGCCATCCCATTCCGCCAGCAACCGCGCCCGTACCGCTTCGTCCACCAGCGCAATCTCAAAACCGTTGCGGGCCACCCGCGCCAGTTCCCATCGCGTGAAACCCAGTTCCTGGTTCAGCGCGATGTACTCCTCCTCCAGCCGGTTCCCGAAGAAGAACGTGTCATCCGAATTGATGGTCACCCGAACCCCGGCATCGAACAAGCGCCGGATCGGGTGCGCCTTCATCTCCGGAACCCCCTGCACCGCCAACTTCACATTGCTGATCGGACAGACATCCAACGTGATGTCATCCCGGACCAGCCGCTGGACCAGTTCGGGATCTTCAATGGACCGCACCCCGTGCTCAACCCGGCGCACACCAAGGTTGTCGAGCACCCAGCTCACATAGCTCGCCGGCATGAACTCTCCCGCATGCGCCTTGGTCGCCTTGCCCGCCGCCCGCGCCCGTTCCCACACCCCAGCCGTCCACGATTCCATCGGCCAATACTCCGGCCCATGCAGGTCCACCCCGGCCAGGTCGTCCCAGCCGAGGGCCGACTCGATCAAGGCACCGTGCCGGGCGTAATCGTTGTGGCACATGCCGGCGAAGATCCGGACATCCATCCCCGCCGGCGCCGCCTCGCGGATGGCCGACAACACCTCGGGACCGCTGTCCTTCACGTACGCCAACCCAGGCAGGTGAATGCTCGTCTCCACATAGCGGCAGCCCTGCTCCCGACAGGTCGCCAACACGATCTTCGCCGCGTCATGATATCGCTGCGCCGTCGTGTAGAACGTCAGGCAATACTCATCGTACAACCCCATGAACTGGTCGAAATCCCGGTACCGGTATTCCGGCGACCAGAACGGCGGCGCCTCGGCAAACTTCGCCGGCTCCAGTTCCTTCAACAGCTCGATCGGGGTCGAGCCTTCCAGGTGCAGGTGCGTTTCAGTCTTGGGCAATGCCCGGATGAACCGGGTGAATTCCCCGGACGCCATGTAATGTGGAATGCGCATTGGAAAATCAGTGGTGGAGGGATGCTGTCGGATTTTGCCCGGACCGGCCAGCAACGGACAGGGCATCGGTTGTCGTCACCGCAAGATTCCCGCCGTCCAGCGGACGCGGCGTCCAGACGGCTTCCAGATCCGCCACCTGCGGTACGCCATAGTTGAGGTTCACCTCGATCTTTCCCTCCCCACGCAATTCCAGCCGGTAATCCCGCACCAGGTTGCCCACCACCACCGGCCCATGCAACCGGACCAGGTTCATCCCAAGACAGATGTGCGTGCTGCCCCCAAACGTGCCATGGGCCTTCTTCGGATACTCCCGTTCGAGCCAGCGCGCCGGCCGGAACCGGTACGGCTCTTCATAAACCTCTTCCAGGAAGTGCGGCAACGTCTGCAAATGCAGCACCCGCGTGCCCTTCGGCAGTTCATATCCCCCAAACTCAAACGCCTCATGCACCACCCGCGACATCACCGGTGCCGCCGGAAACATCCGTTCCATCTCCATCAAGGTCGCCTTCAACCGCGGGAATCGGCCCATCCCCGACATCAATCCCGATGCACTGTACCCGGCAAGTTCCTCCTCCAACGCCCCCAGCCAGGCCGGATCCTCCCACAGGTTCTGCAACCCACAGTTCAACATCTTCGCCGTGTTGCCCGTGCCGGCCATCAACAGCAGATACGCTTCCGGCACCAACTCACCGGCTTCCAACGGTTCCCCACGCTCCCGCCGATCCTCCAGCATCTCCTGGAAATTGTCCGGCTGGGTTTCCCCACCCAACCGTCGCTCCACCAACTGCCGCAGGAATCCAAACACATACTCCCGATGCTCCACA
>CAZDYB010000323.1:0-5536 GCA_964509045.1 uncultured Akkermansia sp. | reverse complement strand
TCCTTCGTTGTTCGCTCCTTATCCCGCACTGCGGGACTCGTCGCTCACGCCTCGGCTTCCAGCCAAATCTCTCGTCGCAGCACCCCTCGGAGTTTTCAGACGGACCCTTACAAAACTGTAATCCGGCGGAAAGGAAGGCGTCAGTGTCGCTGAACATCCTGTGCACAGTTCAAAACGATGAATGCGCACATGAACCTCAACGAATCCATCCCATCCGCCGGGCAACCTCAACCCATCCGTCCGCCCCGATCCTCCCGCTGCGGCCGATGGACTGCCTTTCTCCTCGCCGCTTCCTCCCTCTTCCTCGGGGCCATCCCACTCCTTCAGGCCCGGGGTGAACCCGAGAAGAATCCGCCTCCCACACTTTCCATTGATTCCAAACCCCTGGTCCGCGAAGGCAACCTTCCCAGATCCTTCGCCCCGGTTGTCCAGAAGGTCTCCGCCTCCGTCGTCCAGGTCTTCACCTCCTCCCGCCGCCCTTCCGCCATGCAGGGACCCCAGGATCCCTTCGGCTTCTTCTTCGGAGTTCCCAATCCCCGACAGAACCCCGCCCCCCGACAGAACGGGGTTGGTTCCGGGGTGATCGTCTCCGAAGACGGCTATGTCCTGACCAACAACCACGTCGTCGAAGGCGCCGATGAGGTGAAGATCAAACTCTCCGATGGCCGAGAGCTCGCCGCCCGGATCGTCGGACGGGACGACAAGACCGACATCGCCGTCCTGAAAGTCGACTCCGACAAGCTCTCGCCCGCCACCTTCGCCGACAGCGACATCATCGAGGTCGGCGACATCACCTTCGCCGTCGGCAATCCCTTCGGCATCGGCCAGACCGTCACCATGGGGATCGTCAGTGCCACCGGGCGCGCCACCCTCGGGCTTCCCTACGAGGATTTCATCCAGACCGACGCCGCCATCAATCCCGGCAACTCCGGTGGAGCACTGGTCGATGCCGATGGTCGCCTGATCGGGATCAATACCGCCATCATCTCGCGCTCCGGCGGCAATCAGGGCATCGGTTTCGCCATTCCCGCCAACATGTGCCGTGATGTCCTCGAATCCCTCGTCACCGACGGCAAGGTCAACCGCGGTTATCTCGGTGTCCTGCCCCAGGACATCACCCCCGCCCTCGCCCGGAAACTGAACCTCAAGGAAACCACCGGCGCGCTGCTCGCCGAGATCACCCCGCGCGGTCCCGCCGACCGTTCCGGCCTCCAGAGCGGCGATGTCGTCACCGAATTCAATGGCAAACCCATCCGCGACGCCCGTCATCTCCGACTCGAAGTCGCCCGCACCAAGCCCGGCCTCTCCGTCAACATCGGCATCCAACGCAACGGCTCCCCGAAATCGATGAAGATTGCTGTCCGCGAACGGCCCGACGACCGCGAACTCGCCGGCATGGGCTCCGGGGCGGACCGGTCCGATGGCGAACAGGGCACCCTCAACGGCGTCGGCGTCGCCGACCTCAACTCCCAGTTCCGTCGCCAATACCGCATCCCCGAGCGGATCGAAGGGGTGCTGATCACCGAGGTGGAACCGGAATCAGCCGCCTGGGAAGCCGGCCTCCGACCCGGCGATGTCATCCTTGAACTCAACAAGGAGGCCGTTTCGAAGGCCGACGAAGCCGTGCGGCTCACCGAGAATCCCAAGGACAAGACCACCCTCCTCAAGGTCTGGTCCGCCGCCAATGGCGGCTCCACCCGGTTCGTCGTCGTCGACGAATCGTGAATCCATTTCCCGGCGGCATCCGCCCGGATCTCCCCGGGAACATGGACGCGGGAGGCACAGACGTCGTGCCTCCCGCAGTTTCTTTCCCCGCTTCTCCCCGCTCGCACCCGCCCCCAGCCGCCGGCATGCTCACCGACGTGCGCCTCCTCGTCGTCGAGGACGATCCCAAGATCGCTTCGTTCATCACCAACGGACTTCGCCAGGGCGGGTTCGCCGTCGATGTCTGCCATGACGGCAGTTCCGCCCTCGACTTTGCCATCGCCACTCCCTACGACGCCGCCGTCGTCGATGTCATGCTGCCCCGCATGGATGGGCTGCAACTCGTCCAACGCCTCCGGACCGAGGGCAATCGCGTCCCCGTCCTCTTCCTCAGCGCCAAGGCTTCCGTCGATGACCGCGTCCGCGGTCTCCAGGCCGGTGGCGATGATTACCTCACCAAACCGTTCGCCTTCTCCGAGTTGCTCGCCCGCGTCCAGGCCCTCATCCGTCGTTCCACCCGCACCACCGAGCCTTCCCGCCTCTCCGTCGGCGATCTCTCCCTTGACCTCCTCACCCGCCAGGTCCGGCGCGGATCCGAAATCATCGAGCTCCAGCCCCGCGAGTTCTCCCTGCTCGAATACCTCATGCGGAACGCCGGACGCACCGTCACCAAGACCATGATCCTCGAACACGTCTGGGACTACAGCTTCGACCCCCAGACGAATGTGGTCGATGTCCTCGTCCATCGGCTACGTGCCAAGATCGATCCCGAACGCACCCGGCTCCACACCCTCCGCGGCGTCGGCTACATCCTCCGCGCCGCCTGATCCATGGCCACTGTTTCGCCACCCGATCCCACCCCGCCCGGCGGTTGGTTCCGGTCCTTCGCATTCCACCTCAGCCTGTGGTACGCCATCGTCTTCCTCGCCTCCTCCTCCATCCTCTTCGGCGTCCTCTACTGGTTCCTCGCCTCCACTGTCGATCAGCGCGAACGGGAACTCCTCGACCGCAAGCTCAGTGAGTATTCCTCCGCCTACCGCAACGCCGGTCCCCAGGGCCTCCGCAATGCCGTCGCCCGCGATTCCGTCTCCCCCGAACAGACCTCCCTCTTCGTCCGCCTCGTCTCCTCCCGCAACAACGTCACCTTCGCCCGCGTCCCGGACGAATGGGTCGAACTGCGCCGCATCCAGATCCCCTTGCCCGACGGCATTGGAACCCTCGAAGGCAATCAGGAGGTCGTCCGCGTCCCGCGCGATGCCGAACGCGACTTCGCCATCGCCTCACGTCAACTGCCCGACGGATCCGTCCTTCAGGTCGGTCGCAGCACCGACAACCGGCAGGTCCTGTTCGAACCCCTCCGCCGCACCTTTCTCCTCGTCGGTTCCGCCATCGTCCTCGTCAGTTTCGCCGGCGGTGCCCTCTTCGCCCATCGCGCTTCCCGCCCCATCCGGCAGATCGTCCAGACCGCCCGCGCCATCATCCTCACCGGCCGTCTCGATGCCCGGGTTCCCGCCCCACGATCCGCAGGCGAACTCACCGAACTCGTCACCCACTTCAACACCGTCCTCGACCGAAACCAGGGACTCATCCGCGCCATGCGCGAATCCCTCGACAACGCCGCCCACGATCTCCGAACCCCGCTCACCCGACTCCGCGGCACCGCCGAATTGGCCCTCCAACCCGGCGCCTCCCCCCAGCAGACCCACGATGCCCTTGCCGATTGCGTCGAGGAATCCGAACGCGTCCTCAGCATCCTCAACACCCTCATGGACGTCACCGAAGCCGAAGCCGGCATGATGCGGCTCGACCTCCAACCCGTTGACCTCTGCCAACTCCTCCGGGAAGTCATCGAACTCTATGAGTTCGTCGCCGAAGAAAAACAGATCCAGATCCGGGCCGAACTTCCCGATTCCTGCCCGGCCACCGTCGATTCGACCCGCGTCCGCCAGGTGTTCGCCAACCTGCTCGACAACGCCCTCAAGTACACTCCCCAGGGCGGATCCATCCGGCTCTCCGCCGAAACCCGTCCCGATGGCGCCCTGGTCCGCATCCGCGACAACGGCATCGGCATCCCCCAACCCGAACACGACCGGATCTGGAACCGCCTCTATCGCGGTGACAAAAGCCGCTCCCAACGCGGCCTCGGCCTCGGTCTCAGCCTGGTCAAGGCCATCGTCGAAGCCCATGGCGGCCGGGTCGCTGTCCAGTCCGAACCCGGCGCAGGTTCCGAGTTCTCCGTCCAGTTTCCTCATCCCCAACCCTCGGCCTGACCCGCCTCAACTGATGAAAAAAGGTGGGGTAGGGGAAAAACACCACTGGCGTATGGGGGAAACACCCCCCACTCTCCACCATTGCTTCGCGTCCTTCTCTCTGGGCGCACCTCCCCAAGTCTGACCCAGACTCTGGATGCCCTTCGGCGGGCGGAGGAACCGGCACGGGCGTACAGATGGGACAGCAGTCCATTGTTGTTGCCGACCCCGCGCTGACTCGCGGACATGATGACTCGGCGGATTGTTGGTCCCCGATTACCCCACGTCCGTGCCGGTTCCTCTGCCCGTCCCGGGTCTCCCTTCACTTCCCCCGGTTCCGTCCCACACACTTCCTTCCCGCACTTGCCCCCTGTTCCTGGCATCCCCAACCTCCCCACGACACCCGTCATCGTGAACCGTATCCGCCTCCTCCCAGATCACGTCGCCAATCAGATCGCCGCCGGCGAAGTCGTTGAACGGCCCGCTTCCGTCGTCAAGGAACTCGTCGAGAATGCCCTCGATGCCCAGGCCACCCGCATCACCGTCGAGATCGGCGCCGGCGGCCGCAGCCTGATCCGGGTCACCGACGACGGATTCGGAATGAGCCGCGATGACGCCCTCCTCGCCCTCGAACGCCATGCCACCTCCAAGATCCGCAAGGCCGAGGACCTTGCCGCCATCACCACCATGGGATTCCGCGGGGAAGCCCTTCCCTCCATCGCCTCCGTCTCCCGCTTCCTCCTGACCACCCGCGAACGCGAGGAATCCTCCGGCGAAGCCACCTGCATCTCCATCCAGGGCGGCCGAATCGTCGAGGTCCGCTCCGCCGCCAGTCCCACCGGCACCTCCATCGAAATCCGCTCCCTGTTCTTCAACCTCCCCGCCCGCCGCAAATTCCTTCGCACCGAGGAAACCGAACGTTCCCACATCCAGCACTACCTCACCCTCGCCGCCCTCGCCCATCCCGCCGTCGGCTTCAACTTCATCTCCGATACCCGCACCGTCTGGCAATTGCCCCCGCTCCGCTCCGAAACCCGCCCGGAACAGCTCGCCGCCCTCCGCGAACGCCTCCGCCAGCTTCACGGCACCACCTCCGACTGGGTCCCCCTGGATTTCTCCTCACAGATCGAGGAGTTCAACTCTTCGGATGACCCCGAAGCACCCGCCCTCCGCGAACCGGACTTCACCCGATTCCATCTCTGGGGTCTGATCGGCGCCCCCGGCGTCTCCCGCTCCACCCGCGACGAACAACACCTGTTCGTCAACCGGCGCCCCATCGAAAACCGCGGCCTCAACCACGCCCTCAACGAGGGCTACCACACCGCCCTCATGAAGGGGCGTTACCCCGTCTGCTGTCTCTTCCTCGAAATCGATCCCGCCGCCATCGACATCAATATCCATCCCTCCAAACGCGAGGTGAAATTCCGCCAGGAAGGGCCGGTGCGCCGACTCGTCGCCCGCGCCATCCGCGAGGCCCTGCTCCAATACTCCCAACCCGTCGACGCTCCCCCGCAAACCCCCCCCACCGCCTCCGCGCCCCCGGGGGCCGCCCCCCCCCCCCCCCCCCCCCCCCCCCCCGGGCC
>CAZDYB010000322.1:0-5544 GCA_964509045.1 uncultured Akkermansia sp. | reverse complement strand
CGATGGTCGGACCTGACCCCGGAGGCACTGGCGCGGCGCAGGGCGGAACTGGCGCGGACCCGGCGGGCCCTGGATTCGGTGGATGCCACGCAGTTGGACGAGGAACACGCGTTGTACCGGGACTTGTTCGACGGCTACCTGAGGCTGGATGAGGAGGGATCGCAGTTTCCGGAAGAGTTCCTGTTGTTGAACCAGATGCAGGGTCCGCAACAGGGGATTGCCCAGAGCCTGGCGCTGATGCAGGCGTCGACCGGGCGACAGGTGGAGGATGTGTTGTTGCGGTTGGACCGGGCGCCGGCGCATGTCCGGCAGACCGTGGTGTTGTTGAGGGAAGGATTGAAGCGGGGGATCACGCCACCGCGCGTGGTGTTGCGGGATGTGCCGGGCCAGGTGCTGAGCCTGATGCCTTCGGATCCGGAGAAGAGCCCGTTCGTGCAACCGTTGGACACCCTGCCGGCATCGGCCAGTGCGGAGCAGAAGGCGGTCTGGCGTGGGCGGGCGTTGGCCAGCGTGACCAACGGGGTGTACCCGGCGTTTCGCGAGTTGCATCGGTTCCTGGTCGAGGAATATCTGCCGGGCGCACGGACGAACCTGGCGTGTTCGGAACTGCCACGGGGCAGGGAATGGTATCGGCATCGGGTGCGTCGCAGCACCACCACAACACTGACCCCGGATGAGATCCATGAGATTGGCCTGTCGGAGGTGCGTCGGATCCGGGCGGCGATGGAAGGGGTGAAGGCCGAGACGGGGTTCAAGGGGGACATGAACGCTTTCTTCAGACATCTGAGGACCGAACCGACGTTCTATCATGAGACCGGCACGGCGTTGCTCGCCGGCTACAGGGACATTGCGAAACGGATCGATGGAGCCGTGCCGCGCCTGTTCGGGAAGCTGCCGCGCCTGCCGTATGGCGTGATGCCGATTCCATCCTATTCGGAACGGTCGCAGACGGCGGCCTATTATCAGCCGGGCTCCCTGAGTGCGGGACGACCGGGCAATTTCTTTGCCAACACGTACAACCTGCAGATGCGTCCGAAGTGGGAGATGGAGGCGTTGACGTTGCATGAGGCGGTGCCGGGCCATCACTTGCAGATCGCGTTGGCCCAGGAGCGCGAGGGTGCGCCGGAATTCCAACGTCACGCGGAGACAACGGCATTTGTGGAGGGTTGGGCGTTGTATGGTGAAAACCTGGGCAAGGATCTGGGATTGTATCAGGACCCGTATTCGCGGTTCGGACAATTGACCTATGAGATGTGGCGGGCGGTGCGGTTGGTGTTGGACACCGGGATCCATTGGAAGGGCTGGAGCCGGGATCAGTCGTTGGCCTTCTTCCGCGACAACGCCGGGAAGACCGAACACGACATCACGGTGGAGGTGGACCGTTACATCGTGTGGCCCGGCCAGGCCCTGGCCTACAAGATCGGCCAATTGAAGATCCGGGACCTGCGGGCCCTGGCCGAGCGCGAGTTGGGTGCGGAATTCGATGTCCGCCGTTTCCATGACGAACTGCTGTCGCGCGGCGCGTTGCCGTTGGACGTGATGGAGCAACGGATGGGGCGTTGGCTGAAGGCGGAGAAGGCGGGGGAACGGTGAAGGGTCGGATGGATTACGCCGCGGCGCCGCCGTGGAAGGATCTGGCGCGGTTGTGGGCCGGGGATGGGTTTCGGTTCCGGTTCCACCTGCGGCCGGGTCGCGCGGGTTGGCTGGAGAAGGGACAGGTCGAAGAAGGGGTGTTGGCGGAGCGGCGTGGATGGCTGGAGGGCTCGGGGCCGCAGGCGTTCTTCTGGGGGGATGGAGCAGGAGCAGCGTGGGATGGATTGGTGCCGATGCTGGGGGCGGGATTGAGGGAATCGGTGGGGGAAGGCGGAACGGCGCGGGATCAGGCGTTGCGTGTGGCGCTGGATTGGGCGCCGGATTTCCTGTTGCTGCGGCGGGAGGCCCCGGGTGAACCGCTGCGTTGGGTGGGAGGGGCGGTATGCGCGGCGTCGGGATGGGATCCGACGGAAAAGCTGGGGAAGACGGTGATGGAGATCCATGCACCGGTGCCGGGTTTGAACGAGAATCTGGGGGCGCGGGTGGATCGCTTCCTGGATGGATTGGAGCCCGGGGAGATCTGGGAGCGCGAGAACTGGGGATTGGCAGCGACAGGCGAGTTGAACCTGCATCCGGCTCTGGGCCGGGCGCGGGCGGCGGAGGTGGGCGGACTGGACGATCTATGGTTTCGTCTGGAGGAACAGGCGTTTGTGGCGTTGCCGGGAGGGATGGGGCTGTTGTTCCTGATCCATGTGCGCACCTGGCGTCTGGGTGAGGTCCTTGAGGTGACGGATGGGCGGGAGGAGTTTTGCCGGATGCTGGAGTCGATGCCGCCCGCGATTGCGGAGTACAAGGGGTTGGGATCAGCAAGGAATTGGCCTCGGTGTTCCTGACCCGGTCGGAGGTGGAATTCGGGATCCGGTGACGTTGGACCGGCGCGTTATCAGGAAGCGGTTGCCGATGTGACGTCTGCCTCGACCAGGAGATCGTCGCCCAGGCGGCGGTGTCGGATCCGGGTAAGCCGGGGAATCTCTGCGAGGGACTGGAAGCCGGGCCCCGCAATGGCGCGGGGCGCCTTGGATCCGCCGACGACGATGGGCGCGTAGTAGAACCGGATGCGTTGGGCGAGGTGATCCGAGAGGAATGCGGCGTGGACGGCACCGCCGCCCTCGACCAGGACCCGGGTGACTGGCAGGCGTCCCAGTTCAGCCATCACCCAGGGAAGATCTACCCGACCCATCCGTTCCGGTGCGATCCAGACCTGAACCTGGTCGCGCAGTTGTCGCACTCGGTCCGGGTCTGCGGATTCCCCCACCACAATCCGGGTCCGGGAGTGAAAGGCGTCGTTGAGAAGGGCGGCCTTGAGCGGGGTTCGACACTGGGTGTCGAGCACGACGCGCCAGGGCGAATGCTCCCGGTTTCCAAGGCGGACCGTCAGCCGCGGATCATCGGCCAGGACGGTACCGATGCCGACGACGATGGCGTCGTGGTCGTTGCGGAGGCGCATGACATCGAGTCTGGAACGGGCGTTGGTGATCCAGCGGGATTCACCGGTGCGTGTTGCGATCTTGCCGTCGAGGGTGAGGCCGGCCTTGAGCGTGACGAAGGGGGTGCGATGACGGATCCAGTGATTGAACCCGACATTGAGTTCGGTGGCGGCATCGGCGAGGAGCCCGGCGTCGACCTGGATACCGGCCTGGCGGAGGAGATGGAAGCCGCGACCGGCGTGGGCGGGATTGGGATCGGTGGCGGCCACCACGACCCGTTCGATGTGGGCGGCGACAATGGCGTCGGTGCAGGGCGGGGTGCGTCCGTGGGTGCAGCACGGTTCCAGGGTGACGTAGAGCGTGGCCCTGCGCAGGTCGTGACCCTGGGATTGGGCATCGCGGATGGCCTCGATCTCGGCATGGGGCATTCCGGCCCGATGATGCCAGCCGTGGCCGAGTTGAAGGCCGTCTCGAACCAGCACGGCCCCGACCATGGGATTCGGACAGGTCCGGCCCCGACCGCGGCGTGCCAATGCCAGGGCCCGTCGCATCCAGTGGAGATCCTCGATCGGATTCATTCGACGATCCGGCACAGGCCGGGATGGATGGGGCTGAGGCGGGGCTGGGGAATCGGACACCGGATAGGAATGGACATGGGAGCGACGCTGGGGGCGAACCTGTGGCGGGCTGGCGGGTAGATCAAGGCAAGGGATGATGCCACCCGATCAACGTTGCCCTGGGAATGGGCAGCAGGCGGGGACCGAGGCAGGCGACGGCGGTATCGATGCTCATGGCCTTGGCGGTGGCGGAGAGGAAGGGACGTTGTCCAATGACGCTGCCGGCGGCCCAAAGGGAGAAGGCAGGCAGGATGAGGCGATCCCTGGAGAAGAGAAAGGCGGGGACACGGACGCGGTTGGCGGGCGGATCGGGGATTTCGATGGCGGGATGCTCGTGTCCCTGGATCTGGAAGAGGTCGGAGCGGCTGGGCTCGGAGGGTTGATCGCCATGGGTCAGGTGGAAGTCGCCGGCCTCATGCTGGCGAACGCAGGGGATGGGCAGGTTCCATCGATCGAGTTGTTCGGGCAGATGGACGTCGTGATTGCCGAGCACGATCCGCAGGGGGCAATGAGAGGGCAGGGCGGCCAGGACGGTCTCGATCTCCTGACGGATCCCTTCCAATGGTGCGGCGCCGTGGACGAAGTCGCCGAGCACAACCAGTTCGGACGGATCCCAATCCCGACACAGGTCGGCGATCCGGCTGGGGAGATCGTCCGCGGCATCGAGGGGGAGGAGTTGCCCGCGTCGACGTTGGGTCCAGGCGAAGCCGATGTGGAGGTCAGAAATCAGGAGGAGTCGATGTTCCGGGAGAAAGACGGCGCGACGGGGGTCCAGGACGACACCGGTCCGGGGGCTCCAGCAACCTGGGATGGACGACACCGTTGGATCCTGCCGGGAAGCCCGGGACGGGGCAACGCGTGGTTCGTCCCTGGGACGACCGGGTGCGCGCACTCGACGACTGGAAGGGCATCCCGGTAGCGTGACGCCGATGATTGCACGCTACACGCGTCCCGCCATGCGGGGAATCTGGACGGACGAGAACCGGTTGGGGATCTGGCTGGAGATCGAGATGCTGGCGGCCGAGGCATTGGTGAAGGAGAAGGTGGTGCCGGCTGCCGACTACGCACGGATGCAGGCCGGGGCGGAGCGTTGCCGGGCTGACCTCAAGGGATTGGTGGAACGGGCCAAGGAGTTGGAGAAGACGTTGAACCATGACGTCATCGGGTTCACCACCGCGGTCACGGAGCAGATCCGGGATCCGGCCAGCCGCTGGCTCCACTTTGGCCTGACCAGCAGTGACATCGTCGACACCGCCTTCGCCGTGCAGATGGTCCAGAGCGCGGACCTGCTCATCGAAGCCGTCCGTGAAGTCCGCAAGTCCATCGCCAAGCGTGCCCGGCAACACCGGTTCACGCCGTGCATCGGGCGCAGCCATGGGATCCATGCCGAACCGACGACGTTCGGATTGAAGCTGGCGCTGATGTACGACGAATTCGGCCGGGCGGAACAACGATTGAAGACGGCACGCGAAGCGGTGGCGGTCGGCAAGGTGTCGGGCGCTGTGGGCACCAGCGCGCACCTGTCGCCGCGGGTGGAACGTCACATCTGTCGCAAACTCCGGCTGCGTCCGGCGCCGTTGGCCACCCAGGTGGTGCAACGGGATCTCCACGCCGAGTTCATGAACACCCTCGCCCTGACCGGGGCCAGCATCGAACGTTGGGCGGTCGAGTTCCGACACCTTCAACGCACCGAGGTCCTCGAGGCCGAAGAACCCTTCACGGTCGGCCAGAAGGGCAGCAGCGCCATGCCCCACAAACGCAATCCCATCACCTGGGAACGTCTCACCGGGCTGGCCCGTGTCCTCCGTGGCAATGCGGTGGCGGCGCTGGAGAATGTCGCGCTGTGGCATGAACGCGACATCAGCCACAGCTCGGTCGAGCGGATCATCTTCCCCGATTCCTGCACC